>NZ_JBHXLV010000027.1:0-45340 GCF_042721685.1 Streptomyces sp. NPDC058459
GGACCTCACACCCCCCACCGGGGCCTCGGGCCCCGCTCGCCGGTCGGTTGGTGTTGTTCAATTCGGGGCGTGGTGTGCCGGCGGCCTTCACACCCGGTTGTGGTCTTGAAGGCCGACGTTGTCGTATGGGGTGGGTGCGGATGTCGATGCGGCCGGAGGTACCGGGGGAGATCCCGGCGGAGACGGTGCGGGTGGCGCGGGCCGCGTTCCCCTGACGAGGGCGGCCGGCCTGGTCACCGGGACGCCTTGCGTTGGTGCTGGTGTTGCAGTTCGTGGAGGGGCTGACCGACCGGCAGGTGGCGGAGGCGGTCCGCGCCCGGATCGAGCGCCGGGCGAGGGAACCCGTCCGGGACAAGGTCGAGATCCGGGTGCAGTTCTCGAAGACCGACTGCGGACCCTGCCCGGTCAAGGATTCCTGCACCCGCGGACCACGCCGCAAGCCGACCCTCCAGGACCGGGCGATCCACGAGGTCCTGCACCAGCGCCGGGCCGAGCAGAAGACCGACGCGTGGAAGGAACGCTACAAGACGCGCGCCGGCGTCGAAGGCACCATCTCCCGAGCCGTGAACCGCTGTGGTCTGCGCGGATCCCGCTATCGCGGCCTCGCCAAGACCAGCCTCCAGCACCAGCTCGCCGGCGCTGCCATCAACCTCGCCCGCATCGACGCCCACCTCACCGGCGTCCCACGAGCCCGAACGCGCACCAGCCACTTCGCAGCACTTCGCCCCGCCGATCACATGATCGACGGGGCGAAGCAGACGACCCCGAATTGACCAACAGCATCCCGTCGGAGAGCGGGGCCCGCCGGTGTCGGCGGGCGCGGGCGAACGCTCCTGATGGGGGCCGGAGAGACGCAGATCCTCAAGTTCTCCTCAGAGCACCTCGGTTCGGAGGGTCACGCGCATGTCCAGACCGTAGTGTCCAGGTGCTCGATCGCCACGGGGGCGGTTCACCGGAAAAGGTGTCACATGGGCATCAGCGCACGACGCGCTCTGACCGGCGCTGTCGCGGCCTCGCTTCTCTGCCTCACGGCGGTCGACACCGCGAGAGCGGAGCCAGTGCCGGCCGACAGCACGGCCGTACCCGCCGAGTGGTACAGCATCAGGTCCGAGAAGGCCGTTCATGTGCCGTTCCGGTGGGACGGCACCACGTACAAGGACGGGCCGGGCGGCACGGTCACCGTGGTCGTGCCCCGGGGAGGGACCATCTCCGCGCGGGTGACGGGCACAGGCGAGTTCGAGGCCGGCGGGATCGTGGCGAAAGCCGAGGCCGACGTCAGTGTCAAGATCGGCGGACGCGTCACCGTCGCCCCTGGGCACTCGTACTCCCGCACCATCGCCAGAGGCAAGTACGGTCATCTGCAGTTCGGCTCCTGGGGTTACGAGGTGACCTGGAAGAAGTACCGCTCCGGCGGCGGCAACTGCGGCGGTGTCGAGATCGGGCACGGGTCGGCGACGCTGCCCACCTCCGAGACCGGCTGGAAGTACTGGGAAACCTCGTCATGACCCATACGAGTCTGCGGGCCTGGCTCGCGGCGGCTGCTGTGACCGCCTCGGTGTCGCCGCCGGCGTCGTGCGCTTCCGGCCGGGGAACGGTGACGCCACCCGGTCCAGACACCGGCCGAGCGAAGCGTCCACGGGGTGCGGAGCGTGCCCAGGACCGGGGGAGTCGTAGCCGGCGGCGTCAGCGGCGCCGGGCAGGCGGTACTCAGGGGTGACCACCTCCACCCCGCCGTGGCTGAGGCCACTGGAGTCGATCTGAGACACTGGTACCACCATGCCCAAGCCCGGAGAACTCACTTTCGTCGCCCCCCGCGGAGCCAAGAAGCCGCCGCGGCATCTCGCTGACCTCTCGCCCGCGGAGCGGAAGGACGCTGTCGCGGAGGCGGGCGAGAAGCCGTTCCGTGCCAGGCAGCTTTCGCAGCACTACTTCGCGCGGTACGCGCACGACCCCGAGCAGTGGACGGACATCCCGGCCGGCTCGCGGGAGAGGCTGCGCGAGGCGCTGTTCCCGGAGCTGATGTCGGTGGTCCGGCATCTGGCCACGGACCAGGGGACCACCCGTAAGACGCTGTGGCGGCTGTTCGACGGCACGCTCGTCGAGTCCGTGCTGATGCGGTACCCGGACCGGGTCACCATGTGCATCAGCTCGCAGGCCGGATGCGGGATGAACTGCCCGTTCTGCGCGACCGGTCAGGCGGGGCTGGACCGGAACCTGTCCACCGCCGAGATCGTGCACCAGATCGTGGACGGCATGCGGGCGCTCCGGGACGGGGAAGTCCCCGGTGGGCCCGCCCGGCTCTCCAACATCGTCTTCATGGGGATGGGCGAGCCGCTCGCCAACTACAAGCGGGTCGTCGGTGCCATCCGGGCGCTGACCGAACCGGCGCCCGACGGGCTCGGGCTGTCCCAGCGCGGGATCACCGTGTCGACGGTCGGCCTCGTGCCCGCCATCCACCGCTTCGCCGACGAGGGCTTCAAGTGCCGGCTGGCGATCTCCCTGCACGCCCCCGACGACGAACTGCGCGACACCCTCGTCCCCGTGAACACGCGGTGGAAGGTGCGCGAGGTGCTGGACGCCGGGTTCGAGTACGCGGAGAAGTCGGCCCGCCGGCTGTCCATCGAGTACGCGCTGATCCGGGACATCAACGACCAGGCGTGGCGCGGTGACCGGCTCGGCCGGATGCTCAAGGGCAGGCCCGTGCACGTCAACCTGATCCCGCTCAACCCCACCCCGGGCTCCAAGTGGACCGCCTCCCGTCCCGAGGACGAGAAGGCGTTCGTCGAGGCCATCGCCGCGCACGGCGTGCCGGTGACCGTCCGGGACACCCGCGGTCAGGAGATCGACGGGGCGTGTGGCCAGCTCGCGGCCACCGAGCGGTAACCTGGGCCGGTCAGCACAACGTCATACCCGTACACCTTCGTACGGTCATACATCTGCATATTCCGACAGGGGAGCGCCACAGCGCTGAGAGTGCGGCGACCAGGCCGCAGACCCTCTGAACCTCGCCCAGGTCATTCCGGGTAGGAAGTTCGGTCATCACTCAAGCTGTTGCGCCCTGCCCGGCCTCCCGCACGGAGTCCGGGCGGGGCCGCGTCTCTTCCTGGCCCACCCCAGGAGGACCACCAGTGCACACCAAGACCTTCGTGGCCGCGGCGGTCGGCCTCGGCCTGCTCACGCTCTCCGCGTGCGGGTCCACCGACGCCAAGGGGGCAGCGGACACCAGGACCGTGACCCTCGTCAGCCACGACTCGTGGGCCGCGTCCAAGAACGTGATCGCGGACTTCGAGAAGCAGTCCGGCTACCGGGTGCGCGTCCTCAAGGACGGCGACGCCGGACAGGCCGTCAACAAGGCGGTCCTCACCAAGGACAACCCCCAGGGCGACGTCTTCTTCGGCGTCGACAACACCCTGCTCTCCCGCGCCCTCGACAACGGCCTCTTCCAGCCGTACGCCGCCAAGGGCCTCGACCAGGCCGACCCCGCCTTCCAGCTCGACCGCGCCAGGCACCGGGTCACGCCCGTCGACCACGGCGACATCTGCGTCAACTACGACAAGGCGTACTTCGACGAGCACAAGCTGAAGCCGCCGCGCAACTTCGCCGACCTCGCCGACCCCAGGTACAGGAACCTGCTGGTCACCGAGAACGCCGGCACCTCCTCGCCGGGCCTCGGCTTCCTGCTCGGCAGCGCCGCCGCCTACGGCGACCAGGGCTGGGCGGGGTACTGGAAGAAGCTCAAGGCCAACGGCGTCAAGGTCGTCGACGGCTGGGAGCAGGCGTACTACCAGGAGTTCTCCGGCTCCTCCGAGGGCAAGAAGGCGGGTGGTGACCGGCCGCTCGTCGTGTCGTACGCCTCCTCGCCGCCCGCCGAGGTGATCTATGCCAAGAAGAGGCCGGCGACCGCCCCGACCGGTGTCGCGGAGGGCACCTGCTTCCGGCAGGTCGAGTTCGCCGGGCTGCTCAAGAACGCCAGGAACGCCGAGGGCGGCAAGGCGTTCCTCGACTTCCTGCTGTCCACGCGCTTCCAGCAGGACATGCCGCTGAACATGTTCGTGTACCCGGTGATCAAGGACGCGAAGGTCCCCGCCGAGTTCACCGAGTACGGGCCCGCCGCCAAGGACCCGGTGACCATGGCGCCCGAGAAGATCGCCGCCAACCGCGACCGGTGGGTCAGCTCGTGGACGTCACTCGTACTGAAGTAGCGGCGGCCGGGCGGCGAAGCCGCGGGAGCGTGGCGCGGCTGGGGCTCATGGCCCTGCCCGTCGCGTTCTTCGCGCTGTTCTTCGCCTGGCCCGTCGCCGCCATCACGGTGCGCGGGCTGAAGGCCGACGGGACCTGGCACCTCGGGCGGTTCGCCGAGGTGCTGGGCCGCTCCGACGTCCGGCACGTGCTGTGGTTCACCACCTGGCAGGCGCTCGCCTCCACCGCGCTCACCCTGCTGATCGCCCTGCCCGCCGCCTACGCCTTCGCCCGGCTGGAGTTCCCGGGCAAGCAGGTGCTGCGGGCCGTGGTCACCGTGCCGTTCGTGCTGCCCACGGTGGTCGTCGGCACCGCGTTCCTCGCGCTCGTCGGCCACGGCGGGCTGCTGGACGAGCTGTGGGGGGTCCGCCTGGACACCACGGTGTGGGCGATCCTGCTCGCGCACGTCTTCTTCAACTACGCCGTGGTCGTCCGCACCGTCGGCGGCCTGTGGGGCCAGCTCGACCCCCGGCAGGAGGAGGCCGCCCGGATGCTCGGCGCGTCCCCGCCGCGCGCCTGGTGCCAGGTCACGCTGCCCGCCCTGGCGCCCGCCGTGGCCGCCGCCGCGCTGATGGTGTTCCTGTTCACCTTCACCTCCTTCGGCGTGGTCCAGATCCTCGGCGGCCCCACCTTCTCCACCCTGGAGGTGGAGATCTACCGCCAGACCTCCCAGGTCTTCGACCTCACCACGGCCGCCGTCCTCACCCTGGTGCAGTTCGCCGCCGTCGGCGCGATCCTCGCCGTGCACGCCTGGACGGTACGGCGCCGGGAGACCGCGCTGCGCCTGGTCGACGCCTCCGTCACCGCCCGCCGGCCCCGCGGCGCCGGCCAGTGGGCGCTGCTCGGCGGGGTGCTCGCCACCGTCGCCGTGCTGCTGGTGCTGCCGCTCGGTGTGCTGGTGCGCCGCTCACTGGACGCACCGGGCTTCGGCTACTACCGGGCGCTCGCCGACGCCGACGGCGGTACGTTCCTGGTGGCGCCGCTGCACGCGGTGTGGACCTCGCTGGAGTACGCGGTCGCCGCCACCGGTATCGCCCTGGTGGTCGGCGGGCTCGCCGCCGCCGCGCTGGCCCGGCGGGACGCGGGCCGGCTGGTGCGCGGGTTCGACGCGCTGCTGATGCTGCCGCTCGGCGTCTCCGCCGTCACCGTCGGCTTCGGCTTCCTGATCGCGCTGGACGAGCCGCCGCTGGACCTGCGCCAGTCCTGGTTCCTGGTCCCGCTCGCCCAGGCGCTGGTAGGCGCCCCCTTCGTCATACGGACCATGCTGCCGGTGCTGCGGGCGGTGGACACCCGGCTCCGGGAGGCGGCGGCGGTGCTCGGGGCGTCGCCCTGGCGGGTGTGGCGGGAGGTCGATCTGCCGCTGGTGCGGCGGGCGTCGCTGGTCGCGGCCGGGTTCGCGTTCGCCGTGTCGCTCGGTGAGTTCGGGGCGACCGTGTTCATCGCCCGGCCCGACAACCCCACGCTCCCGGTCGCGGTGGCCCGGCTGCTGAGCCGGCCCGGAGAGCTGAACTACGGGCAGGCGATGGCCCTTTCCACGATTCTGATGCTGGTCTGCGCGGCCGCGCTGCTCGTCCTTGAGCGGCTGCGCACCGACCGGACGGGGGAGTTCTGATGCTGAACATCGAGGAGGCGACCGTCCGTCTGGGCGGGCGGCCGGTGCTGGACACGGTGGACCTCGGGGTCGCCGAGCACGAGGTGGTGTGCGTGCTCGGGCCCAGTGGCAGCGGCAAGTCGACCCTGCTGCGGAGCGTGGCGGGGCTCCAACCGCTGCACGCCGGGCGGGTGTTGCTCGACGGCCTGGACCAGGCGGGCGTGCCCGCGCACCGGCGCGGGGTCGGGCTGATGTTCCAGGACCATCAGCTCTTCCCGCAGCGGGACGTGGGCGGCAACGTCGCCTTCGGGCTCCGTATGCATGGCATGCCCAAGGCCGAAAGGGAGGTTCGGGTAACGGAGTTGCTGGAGCTGGTCGGGCTGCCCGGTGCGGACCGGCGGGCGGTGGCCGGTCTTTCGGGCGGGGAGCAGCAGCGGGTCGCCCTCGCGCGGGCGCTCGCACCCCGGCCGAGGCTGCTGATGCTGGACGAGCCGCTCGGCCAGCTGGACCGCTCGTTGCGGGAGCGGCTGACGGTCGAACTCCGGCAGCTCTTCAGCCGGTTGGGCACCACCGTGCTCGCCGTCACGCACGACCAGGGCGAGGCGTTCGCGCTGGCCGACCGGGTGCTGGTGATGCGGGACGGGCGGATCGCGCAGTCCGGGACCCCGCTGGAGGTGTGGCGCAGGCCGGCCGACGCGTTCGTGGCCCGCTTCCTCGGCTTCGAGAACGTGGTCCCGGCGAGCGTGACCGGGGCGGCCGCCGACACCCCGTGGGGCAAGCTGCCGGTGCCCGAGGGCTCGCCGCAGGGCGCCGGGGAGCTGCTGGTGCGGCCCGCCGGGGTGCGGCTCATGGCCGCCGGCGAGGGACTGGCCTGCACGGTGACCGCCCGCACCTTCCGGGGCACCCATGTGGCGCTGCGGCTCCAGCCCCGCGACGGAGGACCGCACCTGGAGGCGGCCTGCCCGCTGCGCGACGCGCCCGAGACCGGCGCCGAGGCCGGCGTGGAGTTCGACGCGGCGGAGACCGTCGTCCTGGGCTGACAGGCGGAAAGACAGCGGCCCGCCCCCGTACGAGACGGGGACGGGCCGCTGCCGTGCTCGGTGGGCGAAGGCGTCAGCTGCCGCTCTTCGCGCCACGGCGGCGCATACCGAAGTACACCGCGCCACCGCCGATGACGACGAGGGCACCGGCGACACCGGCGACCAGACCGGTGTTGGAGTTCGCACCGGTCTCGGCGAGGTTCGAGTCACCGATGGCGGCGGACGGGGCGTTGCTCGGCTCCGCGGACACCGGGGCGGCGGCGCCGCTGCTCTCGGCCGAGGACGGAACCGGGGAGGCGCTCTCCTCGGCCGGCGTCGACTCGGACGCGCTCGGCGACGGGGACTCGGAGGCGGACGGCGTGGGGGAGGGGGAAGGGGACTCCTCCTTCGCGCACGCGGTCGCCGGGGTGGTCACGTTGTTCTTGATGTCCTCGTCGACCAGGCCGGGGACCTTGATGTGGACGCGGTAGGTCGCGTTGGCCTTCCAGTCCTCGTCGAAGACGACCTTCGCGCCCTCGCGGGCCCCGGTCACCTGCTTCTCGCCGACCTGCTTCTCGTCGGCGCCGTTGTTCTCCAGGAACACGGTGACCGTGGCGGTGCGCTGCGAGGAGTCGATGTCGGTGACGACGATCTGGCCCTTGTCCCCGGTGCACAGGGCCTCGGCCGAGAAGTCGCGGATGTTGCACGCCAGCGCCTGGCTGGACAGGCCCAGCAGCAGAGCGGTGGAGGCGGAGGCAACACCCAGGATGCGCACGGAGCGGCGCGCGTTACGGCGGGATATGGACAAGTCATGTCCTTTGCTGAGTGCAGAACTGCGGCGGGAGGGTGCGGGGTTGGAGCAGTGGACAGAGCGGAGCCCCAGCTTCCCCACAAGACACACAGGTTTATAAGCGCGTCATAAGTATGTCAATGCGCAAACGGTCAACGGGCGTTGACTTTACCTTCTTATTGCTCAGCGAGACGTTTCAACGCCTCGGGGGCCAGCTCGATCCGGCCAACCAGGGCGATACGGGACTCCATCGGCCGTTCCCGCGCCAACGCCCGCAGCAGTGGCCAGGTGGGGAGCCGCTTCGTCCAGTGCTCCTCGTCCACCAGCACCATGGGGGTCGGATTACCGCGCGAACCATAGTAGTTGGGCGTCGCGTTGTCGAAGATCTCCTGTACGGTCCCGGCCGCCCCCGGCAGGAACACCACCCCGGCGTTGGAGCGGGCCAGCAGGCCGTCCTCCCGGGTGGCGTTGGCGAAGTACTTGCCCAGGTGCGAGGCGAACGCGTTGGGCGGCTCATGGCCGTAGAACCAGGTCGGGATGCCCACCGACTCGCCCCCGTCCGGCCAGCGTTCGCGTACGTCGAAGGCGGCCCGCGCCCAGTCCGTCACGGACGGCGTGAACGACGGGGCCTTGGCCAGAATCCGCAGGGCCTCGCCGAGCATCCCGTCCTCGAACGGGGCCGCGTACGCGCCGAGGTTGGCCGCCTCCATCGCGCCCGGACCACCCCCGGTCGCCACCGTGAGCCCGGCGCGGGCCAGTTCGCGGCCGAGTCGCGCCGCGCCCGCGTACTCCTCGGTGCCCCGGGCCATCGCGTGGCCGCCCATGACGCCCACCACCTGCGCGCCGGCGAGGAGTTCGTCCAGTGCGTCGGAGACGGAGTCGTCGTGGACCGCGCGCAGCATCGAGGCGAGGATGTCCCCGTCGGACCCGGTCCGCTGGAACCACTCGTACGCCCGCGCGTCCGGCGTCGCCTCGTAGCCGTCCGCCAGCGAGGCGAACAACTCGTCCGGGGTGTAGACGAATCCGCGGTACGGGTCGAAGGGCAGTCCCGGCACCGGCGGGAACACCAGGGCGCCACGCGCGGCGACCTCGGCGGCCGCCTCGGCGGCCATCGGGCACCCGAGGAAGACGGCGCCCTCGGTGTCCAGCGTGATCAGGTCGTCCGTGCGGCCGGTGAGGTCGACGGCCTGTACCCGGAACCGGGCGAGTGTCCCGTGCGCGGCCACGACGGCGTCGAACTCCGCCAGCGACTCGATCTCGTGGTCCGGGGCGACCTCTTCGGGCCGGGCGGGTGTCGGAGGCATCCGCACATGGTAGTGCGGCGCCGCCTCACCCCTCGACGGAGTACCGGGCCCGCAGCCGGCTGAACGCCGTCGGGGCCGGCCGGCGGGGGAGGAAGTCCCGGATGCGCTCGGCGCAGGCACGCGGGCTCCGCGTGCCGGTGTCGCACTCCAGGTCGTAGTCCCCGTGGGCGTGGACGAGGCCGTACTGCAGGGCGGCGAGGCCCGTCTCGCGGTCCCCACGCGCCCGCTCGCGCCGCTCCAGCTCCGCCAGGGGGGCAGTGGACGCCGACGAAGAGGACGTCCTCGGGGGGCAGCACGGTCAGGCAGTCGGTCAGCCGCCACGGCTCGCTGAGCACATGGTCCACCACGACGTCGTTGCCCGCCACGGCCATGGCCGCGATCGAGCGGTGGAAACCGAGCCGGGTCCGGCGCAGCGCCGCGTTCAGCTCAGGCGGAGCCAGCTCCCGCCGCGTACGCATGGAGTTGAACGCGTCCACCGAGAGGTGGAAGAACACACCGTCGTCCAGGATGCCGAGCAGCTCGCGCGCGATGCTCGACTTCCCGGAACTCGACGTGCCGTTGAGGAAGATGATCCGGCCCGGGGTCATGCGGGCATGATCACCCCTGGACGGCGGCGGGGTCCATCCACATGACCTCCCAGGTGTGGCCGTCCAGGTCGTCGAAGGCGCGGCCGTACATGAAGCCGTGGTCCTGGGTCTTGCCGTGCGAGGTGCCACCGGCCGCGATGGCCCTCTCCACCAGCTCGTCCACCTTCTCGCGGCTCTCGGCGCTCAGGCAGAGCAGGGCCTCGCTGGAGGTGCGGGAGTCCACGATCTTCTTCTGGGTGAACTGGCCGTAGTGCGCGGGCGCCAGGAACATCGCCACGATGGTGTCGCTGATCGTCACGCTGACCGCTTCGTCCGTGCTGAACTGCTCGTTGATGCCATATCCCAGGTCGCTGTAGAACTTCCGGGTGGCGGGCACGTCGTTGGTGACCAGGTTCACGAAGATCATCTGCTGGTACATGGGGTCTCTCCTGCGTCGGGGGCGTGATGGGCGTTCGCAGGTATAGACGACGGGCCGCCGGAAAACTCATCGGCGGCCCGTGAACTCGTCCCTGTCACTTCGTCGGCGGCAGCGCCGACAGACAGGCGATCAGCAGGGTGAGCGGCACGAACAGGGCGATCAGGGCGCCGGCCCGCAGCACGGCGGCACCGCGCAGCATCGTGGCCGGGGCGCCCAGCCGGAGCAGTGCGGCCGTGGTGCCGGCCCGGGACTGCCGGGCCTCCACGGCGGCGGTCAGCAGCGTCGCCAGCGTGCAGCCGCCGACGACCAGCGTGGCCACCGTGGACAGCGGCCCGAAGGCGGCGGCCGGCTGGTCGTACATCGCGGTGGTGGCGAGCGCGGCCGAGGTCACCGCGCAGACCACGCCGAGCGGGCGCCCGATCCGGGTGGCCTCGGACATCAGCACCCGCCCCGCCAGCAGCCGCAGCGCGCCGGGCTGCGCCGACTGGAGCAGCCGCCCGCACAGGTAGGTGAGGCCCGGCGCCGCCAGGACCAGGCCGAGCGCGGTGAGCAGCCAGCCGCCCAGCACGGCGGCGCCCTCCACGGGCAGCGCCAGCACGGACGCCGGGGCGGCCCGGTTCGCGTACGCCTGCACGGCGAGGCCCACAGCCAGCGCGGCGACACCCCAGGGGAAGCCCGCCGGGGCCTCGCGGGGCGGCGGCGCGACGGTCAGCACGTCGGACCAGCCCGCCTCCCCGGCCTCGGCCCCCTCGGGGGCCTCAGCGGGCGCCTCCGCCGTGCGGGTGACGGCGAGCCGACGGGCGCTGAGGCTGCCCTTCGCGCCGGGCCGGCGCGGGTCCCGTGGGCGCAGGCTGAGCGCCACCGCCCCCGAGGCGGCGAGCGGCAGCAGCGCCAGCAGGGTCAGCGCGGCCGGGACCGGAAGCGGCCGGTCGGCCGCGAGGAACCGCGCGCCCTGCCCGTCGAAGGGCAGCCCCGACAGGTCGCCGCGCAGATGCAGGAAGAACAGCAGCGCCACCAGCGAGCCCAGCACGCAGGCGAGCAGCGTGGTCAGCGCCGAGACCGCCATCAGCCGGCCCGGCCCGAGCCCCACCGCCGACAGCCCCGGCCGGGGCCGGGTGCCGGGGTCGGTACGGGCCACCGCGAGGGCCAGGTAGACCGTCGCGGCGAGCGGCACCACGCACCAGGCCAGGCGCAGCGCGGCCGCCCCCGGGGTCTGGGGGTGGTCCAGCGCGTAGCCGAGCGAGCCGAGCAGCAGGAACCCGGTGCCCGCCGAGGCGGCCGCCACGAGCAGGCGGCGCAGCTGGACGGCGGGCCGGGCCGCGCGGGTCAGACGGAGAGCGAGCACGCCGCCCGGCCTTCCGTGTCCGGGGCGTCGGGGAGGTGCACGGTCTTCACCCGGCGTCCGTCCAGCATCGAGACGGTGCGGTCGGCGAGGGCGGCCGTCTCCGGGTCGTGGGTGGCGAGGACCACGGTGATGCCGTGCGAGCGGGCCGCCGTGGTGAGCGTGCGCAGGACGTGCCCTCGGTCGGCGCGGTGCAGCGGAGCGGTCGGCTCGTCGGCGAACAGGACCGTGGGCCCGGGGGCCAGCGCGCGGGCGATGGCGACGCGCTGCCGCTCCGCCTGGAGCAGTTCGTGCGGGCGCTTGCGTACCTTGTCCCCGACGTCCAGGCGCTCCAGCCACTCCAGGGCGGCCACCTTGGCGCGCCGGCGGCTGATGCCGCGCAGCATCAGCGGCAGCGCCGCGTTCTCCCAGACGTTCAGCTCCGGCACGAGCGCCGGGGCCGGGTCGATCCAGCCGAACCGGTCGCGGCG
This sequence comes from Streptomyces sp. NPDC058459, assembly GCF_042721685.1. Lineage (NCBI taxonomy): Bacteria > Bacillati > Actinomycetota > Actinomycetes > Kitasatosporales > Streptomycetaceae > Streptomyces > Streptomyces sp. NPDC058459. Next base: position 11,761 of record NZ_JBHXLV010000027.1, read on the forward strand.
CAGCTTCTCGCGGGCCAGCGGGCCCAGGGTGTGCACCGGGGAGCTGTTGAACCACACCTCGCCCCCGTCCACCCGGACCTGCCCGGACAGACAGCGCAGCAGGGTCGTTTTTCCGCTGCCGCGCGGGCCGCCGACCGCGAGGATCTCGCTCTCCCGTACCCCCAGCGAGACCCCGGCGACACCGGGAGAGCCGTCGGGGTACTTGAAGTGCAGGGAGCGTGCCCAGAGCACGTCGTTGTCCGGCGGAGCCTCCATGGCGTACACCTCGGTTCTGATCCGTTTTGCCGTCTCCGTATGCCCCGCCCGGGGGAACGAGGACCGGGCCGATCGGTCACTGGGCACGCTAGGCAGCACCGAGGGGGAGGCGGCACAGCACACGGCCCCGGGCCACCGTTCTCACTCGAACGGGCGGCGCCGGGGCCGGGGCCTGCGGGGGTCAGAGCCTGGTCCACGCCTCCGTCAGGGTGGCGCGCAGGATCTGCTCGATCTCGTCGAACGTCTCCTGGCCGGCGATCAGCGGCGGGGCCAGCTGGACCACCGGGTCGCCCCGGTCGTCGGCGCGGCAGTACAGGCCGTTCTCGAACAGGGCCTTGGAGAGGAAGCCGTACAGGACGCGCTCGATCTCGTCGGCGTCGAAGGACTCCTTGGTGTTCTTGTCCTTCACCAGCTCGATGCCGTAGAAGAAGCCGTTGCCGCGGACGTCGCCGACGATGGGCAGGTCGTGCAGCTTCTGGAGGGTGCGCAGGAAGGCGCCCTCGTTGTCCAGGACGTGCTGGTTCAGGTCCTCGCGCTCGAAGAGGTCCAGGTTGGCGAGGCCGACGGCGGCGGAGACCGGGTGGCCGCCGAAGGTGTAGCCGTGCAGGAAGACGTTGTCGCCCCGGTAGAAGGGCTCGGCGATCCGGTCGGAGACGATCGTCGCGCCGATCGGGGAGTAGCCCGAGGTCATGCCCTTGGCGCAGGTGATGATGTCGGGGACGTAGCCGAACTTGTCGCAGGCGAACATGGTGCCCAGGCGGCCGAAGGCGCAGATCACCTCGTCCGAGACGAGCAGCACGTCGTACTGGTCGCAGATCTCGCGCACCCGCTGGAAGTAGCCGGGCGGGGGCGGGAAGCAGCCGCCGGCGTTCTGCACCGGCTCCACGAAGACCGCGGCGACCGTGTCCGGGCCCTCGAAGAGGATCTGCTGCTCGATCTGGTCGGCGGCCCAGCGGCCGAACGCCTCCGGGTCGTCGCCGTGGATCGGGGCGCGGTAGATGTTGGTGTTCGCCACCTTGTGCGCGCCCGGCACCAGCGGCTCGAAGGGCGCCTTCAGCGCGGGCAGGCCGGTGATGGAGAGGGCGCCCTGCGGGGTGCCGTGATAGGCCAGCGAGCGGGATATCACCTTGTACTTGGTGGGCTTGCCGACCAGCTTGAAGTACTGCTTGGCCAGCTTCCACGCGGTCTCCACGGCCTCGCCGCCGCCGGTGGTGAAGAAGACCTTGTTGAGGTCGCCGGGCGCGTAGCCGGCCAGCCGCTCGGCCAGCTCGATCGCCTTGGGGTGGGCGTAGGACCACACCGGGAAGAAGGCCAGCTCCTGCGCCTGCTTCAGCGCGGTCTCGGCCAGCTCCACCCGGCCGTGCCCGGCCTGGACCACGAACAGGCCCGCCAGACCGTCCAGATACCGCTTGCCCTTGTCGTCGAAGACATGGGTGCCCTCGCCCCGCACGATGGTGGGGACGGGCGCGTTCTCGTACGACGACATGCGGGTGAAGTGCATCCACAGGTGGTCGTAAGCGGTGCGGCTGAGATCCTTCTGGGTCATCGGGTTCCCCACATGTAGGTCTGCTTCTTGAGCTTGAGGTAGACGAAGCTCTCGGTGGAGCGGACACCGGGCAGGGCCCGGATACGCCGGTTGATCACGTCCAGCAGGTGGTCGTCGTCCTCGCAGACGATCTCGGCGAGCACGTCGAAGGAGCCCGCGGTCATCACCACGTACTCGACCTCGGACATGGCGCTCAGCGCGTCCGCGACGCCGTTCACGTCGCCCTCGACATGCACGCCGACCATCGCCTGGCGGCGGAAGCCCACGGTGAGCGGGTCGGTGACCGCGACGATCTGCATCACGCCCTGGTCGAGCAGCTTCTGCACCCGCTGGCGCACGGCCGCCTCGGAGAGGCCGACCGCCTTGCCGATCGCGGCGTAGGGCCTGCGGCCGTCCTCCTGGAGCTGCTCGACGATGGCGAGGGAGACGGCGTCCAGCTGGGGGGTACCGCTCCTGGACTCGCGGGCGGAGTCCCTGTGTTCTGTGCTGCGACTGGCCACGCCCACACTGTGCACGACACCTCGACAGTTTCGCAAGGTTCGATCGATGAAATTCGTTGTTTACGAGCTTGTGGTGTGCGGATTTCGCAGGAAGGATGGCGGCGGGGGTGTTGAAAACGTGGGTGTCCCGACTAGGGTTGGGTTGTCCCGGCACCCGGACAGCCGTGCGGCCTTCCGGGGCGGGACAGCTCGAACCCTCGAACCAGATCAGGAGGCCGGCAGTGAGCACCGAGCCGCGTGGGCTGCGCAAACTCCGGAACTATGTCGCCGGTGAGTTCCGGGACGCCGCCGACGGACGGACCACCGAGGTGGTCAACCCCGCCACCGGTGAGGTGTACGCGACCGCGCCGCTGTCCGGGCAGGCGGACGTGGACGCCGCCATGGACGCGGCTGCCAAGGCGTTCCCGGCCTGGCGCGACACCACCCCCGCCGAGCGGCAGAAGGCCCTGCTGAAGATCGCCGACGCCTTCGAGGAGCGCGCCGAGGAACTGATCGCGGCCGAGGTCGAGAACACGGGCAAGCCCATCGGGCTCACCCGCTCCGAGGAGATCCCGCCGATGGTCGACCAGATCCGCTTCTTCGCGGGCGCGGCCCGGATGCTGGAGGGGCGCTCGGCCGGCGAGTACATGGACGGCCTGACCTCGATCGTGCGCCGCGAGCCGATCGGCGTCTGCGCGCAGGTCGCGCCCTGGAACTACCCGATGATGATGGCCGTGTGGAAGTTCGCGCCGGCGCTCGCCGCGGGCAACACCGTCGTCCTCAAGCCCTCGGACACCACCCCGGCCTCCACCGTCCTCATCGCGGACATCATCGGCTCGGTCCTGCCCGAGGGCGTCTTCAACGTCATCTGCGGCGACCGCGACACCGGCCGCCTGATGGTCGAGCACCCGACCCCCGCCATGGCCTCCATCACCGGCTCGGTGCGGGCGGGCATGTCGGTCGCCGAGTCGGCGGCCAAGGACCTCAAGCGGGTCCACCTGGAGCTGGGCGGCAAGGCACCGGTCGTCGTCTTCGAGGACACCGACATCCCCAAGGCCGTCGAGGACATCTCGGTGGCGGGCTTCTTCAACGCCGGCCAGGACTGTACGGCCGCCACCCGTGTCCTCGTCCAGGAGGCCATCCACGACGAGTTCGTGGCCGCGCTCGCCAAGGCCGCAGCCGAGACGAAGACCGGGCAGCCGGACGACGAGGACGTGCTCTACGGCCCGCTGAACAACCCCAGCCAGCTCAAGCAGGTCGCCGGGTTCATCGAGCGGCTGCCCGCGCACGCCAAGGTCGAGTCGGGCGGCCACCAGGTCGGCGACAAGGGGTACTTCTACGCCCCCACCGTGGTCTCCGGCCTGAAGCAGGACGACGAGATCATCCAGAACGAGGTGTTCGGGCCGGTCATTACCGTCCAGTCCTTCACCGACGAGGACCAGGCCGTCGAGTGGGCCAACGGCGTCGACTACGCGCTGGCCTCCTCGGTGTGGACCAAGGACCACGGGCGCGCCATGCGCATGTCCAAGAAGCTGGACTTCGGCTGCGTGTGGATCAACACCCACATCCCGCTGGTCGCGGAGATGCCGCACGGCGGCTTCAAGAAGTCGGGCTACGGCAAGGACCTCTCGGGGTACGGGTTCGACGACTACACGCGGATCAAGCACGTGATGACGTCCCTGGACTCCTGAACAGGTCCGATTGTCCCGGCGCGGGGCGGGGCGGCACACTTTCGAGGTGCTTCACACCTCTGTCCGTGGCCCCGCCCCCTCCCGCCGGTCCGTGCTGCGTGCCCTCGGGGGCACCGCCGCGCTCGGCGCGCTCGCCGGGTGCGGGGTGCCCTCGGCGTACGTCCGCCCCGGCGACCGCTCCGCCCCCGACCGGTCCGCCGCCGACCACCGGCTGACCTGGTCGAACTGGCCGCTGTACATCGACACCGATGACGCCGACGCGAGCAGGCGGCCCACGCTGGACGCCTTCGAGAGGCGCACCGGGATCTCCGTCGACTACGTCGAGGGGATCAACGACAACGACGAGTTCTTCGGCAAGATCAGCCCGGCCCTGATGAACCACCGGTCCACCGGCCGGGACCTGATCGTCGTCAGCGACTGGATGTGCGCGCGCTACGTCCGCCTCGGCCGGGTCCAGCGGATGGACCGGGCCGCCCAGCCGTACGGGAGTGTCTCGCCGGCCGACCGGAACTTGCCGCGTACGTCCTGGGTGACGAACGCGAAGCCCCGCGCGCGGTAGTACTCGGCCTCGAAGGTGAGGGCCGTGTAGCGGCTCGACTTGTCGTGACAGGTCCGCACGAGGATGGCGGAGTGGACGGTCGCGGCATCCGGCAGATAGACGTCCGTGGCGAGTTCGACACCGTCCCGCATGGCGACCTTGTGTTCCCGGGCGTGGCCGGACGGCGGTTCTGATGTCATGGTCTCGACAGGCCGAGGTCGCTCATCACGCCGTCCGGGCGCGTGACGTGGATGTTCACCGACTGGGGGGACGGACCGAAGAACAGCCGGCCCCTCGTGGAGTTCCGCAGAGCCGGAACCGAGGAGGCGGACAGTTCGTAGGCGCCGTCGATCTCACCGGCGTCCAGTGACTGGGCCAGGGAGGTGGCGTCCGTGAGGAACGTGAACTTGACCGACTTGGCGAACGGCCGTCGTCGCGGTTCCAGTAGGCGTCCTTGCGGCTCATGGTGATGCTGTCGCCGCTGGTCCAGCTGTCCAGCCTGAACGGCCCGCTGCACATCAGGCCGCCGGACGGCGTGCCCAGCCTGGTCCCGGCCTTCCCGGCGAACGCCTTTGTCACGACCACCATATTGGCCAGTGCACCGCGGAACATCTCGTCCGGCTGTCGGAACGTGACGGTGACCTGGTCGGCTGCGGTCGCCTTGACGGAGCCGACACTGGCGAAGAGACAGCTGACGATCTTCGACGGGTTCGCTGCCCGGCGCAGGCTGAACGCGACATCCTCGGCGGTGACGCCGGAACCGTCCCAGAACCTGGTGCCGGGTCGGATCGTGAGCACGGCCTTGGTGGGCGACCGCTGGTCGTAACTCGCCAGGTTCGGCTTGACGTTGAACTTCGCGTCCACGGTCAGCAGGGAGTCGCACAGATTGCGGACCACCTGGCCGCTCTGGGGCGTCGCGGCGTCGGCCGGGTCCAGCGTCTCCGGCTCGCCACCGGTGAGGTTCCAGGTGATCTTGTCGACGTCCCCCTTCGCGGCGGGGAGGGAGGAGATCAGGTCGTCCGCGGAGACCGACTTCTGCCCGCCCGTCGAACCGCCGACTGATGCGTAACAGGCAATGCATGTGCCTGGGTCTTCCAGGTCGTTACTTCCGGCCGCGCGTGGAGCGGACACGTCCGGTGGCCGGCGCCGTGCAGGCGCGTCCGCCGGTGCCTGCGCCTCGCCGACGGTGTCCCCGATGCGGTCAGCGCCCTCCGGACGGCGCACGAGAAGGACACACGGGGCTCGGAGACCTGCCGGGCGTGGCACGCTCTCGCTATGAACAGCTCTTCCGGTGACGCCCGGCGGTTGCGGGAGCTTCGGTTGTTGCGGCAGGTGCGGGACCGGATCGACCGGGAGTACGCGCGGCCGCTGGACGTGGAGGCGCTGGCTCGGGGGGTGAACATGTCGGCGGGGCATCTCAGCCGGCAGTTCCGGGCGGCGTACGGGGAGTCGCCGTACAGCTACCTCATGACGCGGCGGATCGAGCGGGCGATGGCGTTGCTGCGGCGCGGGGATCTGAGTGTGACCGAGGTGTGCTTCGAGGTGGGGTGCTCGTCGCTGGGGACGTTCAGTACGCGGTTCGGTGAGCTGGTCGGGATGCCGCCGAGCGTGTACCGGACAAAGGCCGCGCGGGCTACGGAAGGGCTGCCGACCTGCGTGGTCAAGGTGGTGACCAGACCGGTCAGGAATCGAGAAGCGCGGTCAGCGGGCCACGGCTAGCGTGACGGCCATGGACATCAGCATCCAGGCCAGCTTCCTCCCCCAGGACGACCCGGAGGCGGCCCTCGCCTTCTACCGGGACACCCTCGGCTTCGAGCTGCGCAACGACGTGGGGCACGACAACCTGCGCTGGCTCACCGTAGGACCCGAAGGCCAGCCGGACACGAACATCGTGCTGAGCCCGCCCGCCATGGACCCCGGCATCACCGACGACGAGCGGCGCGTCATCGCCGAGATGATGGCCAAGGGCACGTACGCGAGCATCGTGCTGGCCACCCCCGACCTGGGCGGTACCTTCGACCGGCTGGTGGCCGCCGGCGCCGACATCGTCCAGGAGCCGGCCGACCAGCCGTACGGCATCCGGGACTGCGCGGTACGGGACCCCGCGGGCAACATGCTCCGCATCCAGGAACGCCGCTGAGCCGTCCCGGCGCACGACGAGGCACAGGAAGATGGAGACAGCATGAGCAAGGGCACGGACGTGCACGCCGCCGACAGCCACGAGATGATCCGGGTCCACGGCGCGCGGGTGAACAACCTGAAGGACGTCAGCGTCGAGATCCCCAAGCGCCGGCTGACCGTCTTCACCGGCGTCTCCGGCTCCGGCAAGAGTTCGCTGGTGTTCGGCACCATCGCCGCCGAGTCGCAACGGCTGATCAACGAGACGTACAGCGCGTTCGTGCAGGGTTTCATGCCGACGCTCGCCCGCCCCGAGGTGGACGTGCTCGACGGGCTGACCACCGCGATCATCGTGGACCAGCAGCGCCTCGGCGCCGACCCCCGCTCCACCGTCGGCACCGTCACCGACACCAACGCCATGCTGCGCATCCTGTTCAGCCGGCTGGCCGCCCCGCACATCGGCCCGCCCAGCGCGTACGCCTTCAACGTCGCCTCCGTGCGGGCCAGCGGCGCGATCACGGTGGACAAGGGGGTGCGCAGGGCGGAGAAGGTCACCTTCAGCCGCACCGGCGGCATGTGCCCGCGCTGCGAGGGCCGGGGCGCGGTCACCGACATCGACCTCACCCAGCTCTACGACGAATCCAAGTCGCTGCGCGAGGGCGCCCTGACCATCCCCGGCTACAGCGTGGACGGCTGGTACGGCCGTATCTACACCGGGTGCGGCTTCTTCGACCCGGACAAGCCGATCGCGAAGTTCACCAAGCGCGAGCTGCACGACCTGCTCCACAAGGAGCCCACCAAGATCAAGGTCGAGGGCATCAACCTCACCTACGAGGGCCTGATCCCGAAGATCCAGAAGTCGTTCCTGGCCAAGGACACCGACGCCCTCCAGCCGCACATCCGCGCCTTCGTCGAGCGCGCCGTCACCTTCACCGTCTGTCCCGACTGCGCCGGCACCCGCCTCAACGAGGGTGCCCGCACCTCGACCGTCGACGGCGTGAGCATCGCCGACGCCTGCGCGATGCAGATCACCGACCTCGCCGAGTGGGTACGCGGCCTCGCCGACCCCTCCGTGGCCCCGCTGCTCACCGCGCTGGGCCACAGCCTCGACTCGTTCGTCGAGATCGGCCTCGGCTACCTCTCCCTCGACCGTCCCTCGGGCACGCTGTCCGGCGGCGAGGCCCAGCGGGTGAAGATGATCCGGCACCTCGGCTCCTCGCTCACCGACGTCACGTACGTCTTCGACGAGCCCACCACCGGACTGCACCCGCACGACATCCAGCGGATGAACGGCCTGCTGCTGCGGCTGCGCGACAAGGGCAACACCGTGCTGGTCGTGGAGCACAAGCCGGAGACCATCGCCATCGCCGACCACGTGGTCGACCTCGGTCCGGGCGCCGGAACGGGCGGCGGCGCCGTCTGCTTCGAGGGCACCGTGGCGGGGCTGCGGGCCTCGGACACCGTCACCGGGCGCCATCTGGACGACCGGGCCTCGCTGAAGGAGACCGTCCGCGAGGCCACCGGTGCGCTGGAGATCCGGGGCGCGGACGCCAACAACCTGCGCGGGGTCGACGTGGACATCCCGCTCGGGGTGCTGGTCGCGGTGACCGGGGTCGCCGGGTCCGGCAAGAGTTCGCTGGTGCACGGGTCGGTGCCGGAGGGGGAGGGGGTCGTCTCCGTCGACCAGGGGGCGATCAAGGGCTCCCGGCGGAGCAACCCTGCCACGTACACCGGGCTGCTGGACCCGGTCCGCAAGGCGTTCGCCAAGGCCAATGGGGTCAAGCCCGCGCTGTTCAGCGCCAACTCCGAGGGCGCGTGCCCCACGTGCAACGGCGTCGGCGTCGTCTACACCGACCTCGCCATGATGGCAGGGGTCGCCACGACGTGCGAGGAGTGCGAGGGGCGGCGCTTCCAGTCGGCGGTGCTGGAGTACCGGCTCGGGGGCCGGGACATCAGTGAGGTGCTGGCGATGCCGGTGGGTGAGGCGGAAACGTTCTTCGCGGAGGGCGAGGCCCGGATTCCGGCCGCGCACCGCATCCTCACCCGCCTCTCCGACGTGGGCCTCGGCTACCTCACCCTGGGCCAGCCGCTCACCACCCTCTCCGGCGGCGAACGCCAACGGCTCAAGCTGGCCACGCACATGGCGGACAAGGGCGGTGTGTACATCCTGGACGAGCCGACCGCCGGACTGCACCTCGCCGATGTGGAGCAACTGCTCGGGCTGCTGGACCGGTTGGTGGACTCGGGGAAGTCCGTCATCGTGGTGGAGCACCACCAGGCGGTGATGGCCCACGCGGACTGGATCATCGACCTGGGCCCCGGCGCGGGGCACGACGGCGGACAGATCGTCTTCGAGGGGACACCGGCCGAGCTGGTGGCCGACGGATCGACGCTGACGGGGCGGCACTTGGCGGAGTACGTGGGGGAGTACGCGCGGGAGTGACGCGGCGCTGACCGGGGCCGGCCGGGGGTGTCCGGCCCGTGGTCCCGGCCTTGGCCCTGGTCCTGGTCCTGGCCCTAGCCCCGGTCCTGGTCCTGGTCAGAGCATGTCGCGCATCCGTACGATCTCGCTGGTCTGCTGGGCGATCACGTCGTCGGCCATCTCCTCGATCTGGACGTTGTTGCCCTGCGCCTTCACCCCGGTGGCCATGGTGATCGCGCCGTCGTGGTGGGCGATCATCAGCCTCAGGAAGAGCTGGTCGAACGCCTTGCCCCTGGCGGCGCGCAGCTCGGTGAGCTGGGCGTCGGTCGCCATTCCCGGCATGGTGCCGTGGTGGTGAGCCGTGCCGCCCTTGGCGTAGGTGGCCAACCAGCCCTTCATGGCGCTGATCTCGGGGCCCTGGGCGGCGGAGATCCGCCCCGCGATGCGCTTCACCTGGGTCGACTGGGCCCGTGCCGGGACGAGTTGGGTCATCTTCAGGGCCTGGGCGTGGTGGGTGATCATCATGTGCGCGTAGGAACGGTCCGCCGCGTTGGGGGAGTTGTCGTCCTGGCGTTGCCGGGCGGCGTCCTCGGCGGACATCGTGCGGTTGGCCTCGCCGGGCTTGCCGGGTGCGATGACCGAAGGCCCGTTGTGCGCGGGGGACTTGGCGCCGGAATCTCCGGAGTCCCCGGAAGCGGAGCAGCCGCCCACCGCGAGTACGGCCGTGGCCGCAAGGAGGGCCGCGGTGAGGGATGCGCGGCGGTGAGGCACGGGGATCTCCTGTCTGTGACGGGTGACGTTGCTCCGTGACGGTGACGGTGACGGTGACGGTCCGGTGGTGAACGTCTTAGCACTCTTCGGACCGCGAATGACCGAGAACCCTCGGATGCGACTCATTACGCTCTATTGACCTGTCCATGGTGAGGACGATACTGCGGGGGAGTGTGAGCCGCGCCCCCACGTCCGGCACCATGGAGGAAGCAGTGACTCTGTCCCACGATCCCCGAACGCCTCGCAGACGGCTGGGAGTTGCCGCAGCCGCGGCCGGACTCCTGGCCGCCTTGCTCACGGCCGCACCGGCCGCCGCCACCCCTGACCCCGGCGACAGCCCCGCCGCCGGGCAGCGCGTCTCCCAGAGCGACGCGGCCGGGGTGCGCGGGGCGATCGCGGACGGTGAGATACCGGGCAAGGACGAGATCGTCCACTCCGCCAACATCGAGCACCTCACCAACGTCCCCAAGGACGCCCTGCCCGGCTTCAACACCGACCTCGCCTTCCAGGGCCGGTACGCCTTCGCCGGCAACTACGACGGCTTCCGCATCTTCGACATCAGCGACCCGAAGGCGCCGAAGACGGTCTCCCAGGTGCTGTGCCCCGGTTCGCAGAACGACGTCTCTGTCAGCGGCGACCTGCTCTTCCTCTCCACCGACTCCTCGCGCAGTGACAACTCCTGCGCCAGCACCAGCCAGCCCGCGACCGAGAAGTCGTCGTGGGAGGGCATGAAGATCTTCGACATCAGCGACAAGGCGAACCCCAGGTACGTCGCCGCCGTGGAGACCGCCTGCGGCTCCCACACGCACACGCTGGTGCCCGAGCGCCGAAACGTCTACATCTACGTCTCCTCGTACTCGCCGAGCGCCACCTTCCCCGACTGCCAGCCGCCGCACGACGGCATCTCGGTCATCAAGGTGCCGCGCAAGGCGCCGGAGAAGGCGGCCGTGGTCGGCTTCCCGGTCCTCTTCCCCGGCGAGGGCCCGGACGGCGGCGGCAACCCCGGCGCGCCCACCAACCCTGGCGTGTCAAAGACCACCGGCTGCCACGACCTGACCGTCCTGCCCTCGAAGGACCTCGCGGCGGGCGCCTGCATGGGCGACGGCATCCTGTTCTCCATCAAGGACCCCGAGCACCCGAAGGTCATCGACCGGGTCCAGGACAACGTCAACTTCGCGTTCTGGCACTCCGCGACGTTCAACCAGCGCGCGAACAAGGTCGTCTTCACCGACGAGCTGGGCGGCGGCGGGGCGGCCACCTGCAACGCGGCCACCGGCCCCGACCGCGGCGCCGACGGCATCTACGACATCACCGGCCGCGGCGACCACCGCAAGCTGGTCTTCCGCAACTACTACAAGATCCCCCGCCACCAGGCCGACACCGAGAACTGCGTCGCCCACAACGGCTCCCTCATCCCCGTCAAGGGCCGCGACCTCATGGTCCAGGCGTGGTACCAGGGCGGCATCTCCGTCTGGGACTTCACCGATTCCAGCCACCCGGAGGAGATCGCCTACTTCGAGCGCGGTCCGCTGTCCACGGACACCCTCCAGGTCGGCGGCTCCTGGTCCGCGTACTACTACAACGGCTACATCTACTCCAACGACATCATCAAGGGCTTCGACGTCCTGCGGCTGGAGGACCGGCGGACGGACTCGGCCCGCCGGGTGCGTCTGCGTGAGCTGAACGTGCAGAGTCAGCCGGGATACTTCCGCTGACCGAACTGCCCACCCTCGCTGCTGAAAGGGCGCGCACCGACTTGGTGTGCGCCCCTAGCGCGCGCCCGGCGCAACAAATGGCTCCTCCGTGCACTCTGCCCTGGTCCGCCGACTGATGCTTCTCTTGAGCAACGCTGATTCACATGGACCAGAAACAGCCCACAGCTGGCGTGAAGTGGTAGAGGAGTGCCTTCGATGCCGCAGTCCGCATCCCCAGGTCTGGAGGGGTGGCCCATCCGCAGCTTCCTCGGTGGCCTGTCGGAAGCCGTTCGCACACAACTGCTCATGATCGGTACCCGCTGCCGCTACTTGTCCGAGGACATCCTGATCCACGAGGGTGACTTCTCCAACCACGTGGTGCTGTTGCGCTCAGGATGCGTCAAGGTGACCGCTCGCCTGGACAACGGTCACGAGGCCTTGCTCGCCATCCGGGTCGGAGGGGACATAGTCGGTGAGATGGCCGCCATGGACGACGGCGCCCCCCGATCGGCGACCGTCACCGCGTGCGGAGAGATTGTCGCCAGCATCGTTCGCGAGTCCGACCTGCGATTGTTCCTCGAATCCCACCCCGAGGCAGCGCGCGCGGTGAACCGGATCGTGGTGCAGCGTTTGCGTTGGTCGAACCAGCGGCGTGTGGAGTTCGGGGGGTACCCGGTCAAGGTGCGGCTCGCCCGCGTGCTTGCCGAGTTGGCGACCTCGTACGGACATCCGGTACCACGCGGATTGGTGATAGGCGTCGATCTCACCCAGCCGGAGCTGGCCGCTCTCACCGGCTCGGCCGAGGTCACCATACACAAGGCACTGGCCGAACTGCGCAAGGACCAGCTCATCACCACCGGCTACCGCCGCACCACGGTTCTCGACCTGATCCGGCTGCGAACCGTCGCCCAGCTGCCGGCAACCGTCTCTTAGCAGGGGCGTTCGCCGCCCCGCCGGTCGAAAACCGTATTTGTACGACCCATTCGGCGTTCTCCGTCTCTGAGCGCACAGTTGACGCTCAACCGCGCTCAACCAGGCAGACGGGAAGCCGAGTTCATGACATCGCGTACACAGTCGAAAGCGATCATCACCCGCCATCTCTGCATGGCTGCCGACGTGGAGAAGTACAGCCGCCTCGACACGCCGAGCCAGGAGGATTTTCAGGCCGACCTGGTGCAGGTGCTCGAGGAGGCGGCGGTGCTCAGCGGCTTGGACCGCACATCCTGGGAGCGCCAGCCGCAGGGCGACCAAGAGTTCGCCGTCCTGCCGGTCGAAACGCAGGAACCGTTGATACTCGGCGCTTTCGTCCGGAACCTCGCCGTCCGGCTCGGCGAGCGGAACGCCAACTGCACCGAAGAGGAGCGCATGCGACTCCGGCTCGCCATCGACTTCGGTGTCGCCCGCACCGCCGCTCTCGGCTACAGCGGGCCGGCTCCCGTCTCCGTGGCGCGTTACCTCAACTCGCCGCAGCTCAAGCGCGTGCTGGGGTCCCTGGGTTCCACCGATCTCGCTGTGATCATCTCCGACCGGATCTACCAGGACGTCGTCCGGCTCCGGGGGGAGGGCGAAGGCTTGGACCCGAGCCGGTACGTCAGGGTGCACGTTCTGGAGAAGGAGTTCAGCGGCTACGGCTGGATCCACGTCCCGGAGCACAGCCGGGAGGAGCTGGAGCCGCTCGTGGCCGACCCTGAGCCGGACGAGGCGCCGGCCCCCGCACCCACCACTTCCGTCAAGAACAAGAAGGGCGTTGTCCACTTCGGAAGCGGCGATGCGGCTTACAAGATGTACAAGAAGTACTCCAGGTGACGGTGGGTGAGTCATGGACGACAGGAACGAAACCGTGAGCGACTTCGTGGACCCGCCCCCACTCGAGCCATCCGCCGGTGAGAAGGAGTCCCTCGCCCCTGTCGGCACGGAGGTGACCGATGAAGAGGCCGATCACATTCGGCGGCTGCGAGAACGGGGGCTGCCCCAGACCCTTGTCGAAGGCGGGGTCAAGGCGAAGGTCGTCGGTTTCGGCAGCGGTGACGCGGCCACGACGATGTACAAGACCACCTACTACGGCACCCCGGCTGTCGACCCGGTGGACGGCCGGGTCCCGGAGGGGGATCTGGACCGTCAGCGCGAGCTGTACGTCGAGCCGGCCACTCACGCGGCTCTGGTCGCCCACCTGACCAGACATGGAGTCGCCGTGCTGTGCGGGCCCCCCGGCTCGGGGCGTTACACCACAGCATTGCTCGCCGTGCGGACCGCGATGGACACCGGCGTCGTGGTTCTGGACTCCGAGGCGGGTGTGCGTCGGCTGGTGACGGATGAGGAAGGTCTCCAGCCGGGCCGGGGGCACGTCATCGAGGGCGACGGCGCGGAGTGGGCGAACGAACTGCGCCCTCAACTGCTCATACGGCTGCGCGCGGCGACCTACGGCAGATCGCCACTGGTCATCATCGTCGACGACCATGTGGCGGTCGGAGGTCTGGCCGGCCACCTCGTCAAGCACGAGGTTGCGGACGGCATGCCGTTCCAGGTGCTTGAGCGGCATCTGAGGGTGCTGCTCGCCGACCGCCCGCTGGACTGCCGCAAACTGCTGGAGCACGAGGGTCTCAGGGAGGACCTGCGCGGACGCAGGTCCATGGCCGAGGTCGCCGGTCTCGCTGAGCATATGGAGCGGCGAGTACGTGACGGCGCCGATGTCGACCAGATCGTGCAGGGTCTGGGGGCCGAGCTGCGGGCCAAAGCGGTCAGACTCCTCGGGCTCTCTCGGAAGCCGGCCGACGGGGTGGGCAGACAGGAGCTTTCCCTCTGGTCGCACGCGTTCCTGCTCGCCTGCGTGGTGCTCGACGGGACGACGCTCAGCCGGGTCAGCCGGGAGTCCCACCGGCTCGCGGAGTTGCTGTACGGGGTGCGCTCACCCTCTTCCGTCCCGGAGATGCCGCTCTTCGAGGAGAGTGTGCAGGACTGGCTCGACCAGTCCGACGTGGAGTTCACCGACCGAAATGGGCAACCGGTCGGAGCCCGGCACCCGGAGTGCCTGGTACGGGTCAGCCAGCCCGGTCTCGGCGTAGCAGTCCTGGAAGTCCTGTGGCACGACCACAGTGGGGCCCGCGGCCCGTTGCTGGAGTGGCTCGACAGCCTCGTGGTCCGGGGCGAGGAGGACATCCGAGTGGCCGCCGCTCAGACGGTCGGTCTGCTGGCGACCTTCGACTGGGCCTACGTACACGAGGAACTGCTCGTGCGCTGGGCGTCGGAACGGGGAGAGCACGCCGATCGGCGGCGGTTCGCCGCGGCCTGGGCACTGGAACGCGCGGTGACCGATCCCCTGCTGGCCCCCCGGGTCCAGCGTCTGCTGGCCCGCTGGTCGCAACGCCGTGACTTCCAGGCCTGCGCCCAGGCTTCGTACGGTACCCGGATCGGCGCACGGTTTCCCGCGGAGGCGCTCAGCAGCCTGGAGCGGATCGCCGGGGCGGGGACGAAGAGCGTGTGGCTCCCGGTACGGGAGATCTACGCGGCCGGATCGCAGGTCCAGGTTCTCGGGCGGTTGGCCAAGTGGTCCGCGTCGTCCCGCCACTGGCTGCGCGACGACGCGGCGAAGTGTCTCCACGGGCTCAGCAGATTCCGCGGCGAGCGGGCGGTCACCGCCTTCTTGAAAGAGCCAGAGCCTCGTGAACACCTGCTGCTCCTGAGCCGGCGAACCCTGCTCAGCACCAGCCGCCTGAACCGCCAGTGCGGCTGGAAATCCCTGGGCCTCTGGGTGGAGCGGGCCGGTGACGAACCGGGTCTCGACGACCTGGTGACCGAGTTCTTCGCCGAGTTGCCCGAGCCGGATGTCGAGGGCGACCGCCTGCGTGAGCAGATGCTGTTCCATCTGCGGCTGTGGGGCCATCAGCTCCCGGACAGTGATACGGCCATACATGTCAGAGCCCTGCTGCAAGAGAGGTGGTCGATGTGACCAGGACGTACCGTCGTGGCCCGTTCGCGTGGCTGCGAGATCTGCTCGGCGGCCGACGCCCGGAGGAGAGCGTGCCTTTCGAGCCGACGGCGGTTCCGCCGATCGAGTCGGTGCACCGCAGTTCTACCGTCACGTTCGTCACCCCCGCCAAGGGAGACGGCTTCAGCTTCCAGGTGGAGGTTCACTGCGACTGGTGCGCGGAGGGGCGTCTGGACCGGGAGACGCTCGGGCACACAGTCGACGGCTATGCGGCGGACATGCCCCAGCGGCTCACGGAACGTGTCCGTGACATCGCCCGTCGGTACGAGCCGTTCCGCGTTCAGGAGGCCGAGCTCGCCGTCAACGACGAACTGCGGAAAGGGGAGTGCTTCGACAACGGAATGGTGAGCTGCCGTACCGTGGCGCACTTCCAGCCCGCCCCGGAGGTTCTGCAACAGCAGCGGGCGGCCTCGCTGGAACTCCAGGACATCGAGCACCGGTACGCGAAGTCCGCGCTCCAGGTGAAGCTGCTGAGTGAGGTCGCCGAGCAGTGGCGGACATTCCTCGCCGGTGGGATGGCAGGAGCGCGGCAGAACGCCGACGCGCTCGCGTGGCTCACTCCGTGGGCGGTGCTGTTGGCCGAGCAGCCGGACAAGGCGGCCACGGAGGTCGGTGACATGTTCCGGCAGCGACAGGAGCAGTTCGACAAATTCATCAAGCAACTGGAGGGGCAGACGAAGGCGTATCAGGCTCAGGATCTCTTTGAGTTCGTTGCCACCAATGAGCGTCAACTCGGCCATGCCATGCGGTTGTTCGGCTTGCCGCTGCCCGGCGAACTGTACGACGGGCGAGAGCCCGCGGAGCCGCTCCCCCGCGTTCGGCCCACCCGGGACTGAGGAAGCGGCTCGCATGGATCAGGGGAGCAGCGGGCCGGCGAGGAAGGCGAGTCCGGCAGTGATCGCCATCAGGCCCGTCCAGCCGACCCCCCTGGCGATGTACCGGTGCTTGGTCATCA
Source organism: Streptomyces sp. NPDC058459 (assembly GCF_042721685.1). NCBI lineage: Bacteria > Bacillati > Actinomycetota > Actinomycetes > Kitasatosporales > Streptomycetaceae > Streptomyces > Streptomyces sp. NPDC058459. Next base: position 28,215 of record NZ_JBHXLV010000027.1, read on the forward strand.
CCACCTGGGCGAGTAAGGGGATCAGCTGCCAGATCTCCTTGCGCTCGCTGTCCTTGTCCGCCGGCGGAGGGGTCCCGTCGGTGGCGGCGAGCAACGGCAGGCTGAACCTGTTCGGGAAAGGCGGCGGCTCCAGGCGGGGGCGCAGAGCCTGGACGACGCAGTACACGGCAGGCAGGAACGCCGTCACCCGAAGCAGCAGCAGGACGGGCGCGATCCATGCGCCGGGTCCGCCATGCTCCCACGCCTCGCGTAGCGCCCCGGCCTGAGGTACGGCTGCGGCCATCAGCCCTGCTTGAACGGCGCCGAGGATTCCGACCTTGGTGTCGGCGAACTGGGCCGACGCAAGAAGGGACGTGTAAACGGCGAGCTCCGATCGGAGGTCGGCGCCCGCCTCCTCTCCTGCGAGGTCGTCAGCGGCGGATGGAGTCGAACTGGGCACGAAGTACCTCCTGGTGCCGAATGGCTGAGGACATCCAGTAAGTCCCCTCATGCCGTCAGAGAACAGTCACAAATGTGTGTTCACCTACTTTGGAGACTCCGTGAGCCTTCTGACACGAATACGCTCCGCACGGCTCATCGCTGCGGCGTGCGCGCTGGGAGTCACCCTGGCGGCCAGTGGCTGCGGCGCGTTCGAGACACCCGAAGCGCGGCCGTGCGTGTGGCTGGACCACAGCTCCGACGGCGCGCAGGAGACCGGACAGCAGACCATCGTCCTCGTGGACCGCAGTGCGTCCACCCAGCCGGACCGGACCGTGCCGCCGGGGACGGGGGTGCCGGACTGGACGGCCACGCTGTTGGCCGCTCGGGAACTCGCGCCGTCGGCGTGGGAGGGCGGGACCCTGTCCGCCGCCGGCTTCGACGGCACGCGGTCCGGCATGAGTTGGGACGTCGACCGCGCGTTCGTCGCCCCCGTGAAGGGAGTGACCAAAAAGAAGGAGGACCGCCGGAGAGGGCGGCGCGGCTGTCTGGAGCGACGCTTGCGGAAGGTGACCGCCGAACCGCCGAGCACTGGGCGTACCGATGTGCTCGGTGCGCTTGCTGCGGCCGGCGAGCAACTCGGTCCGCGGAGCGGCCGTCGCAGGATCGTCGTGGCGACTGACGGACTGACGAACACCGGCTGCGCCGACCTGCGCGACGCCGGGTTCGACGGCCCGTCGGAGATCAAGGCGACGGTGGAGCGCTGCCGCAGGGCGGGCGAACTGCCCCGCTTGACGGGCACGGCGGTACGCTTCGTCGGCATCGGCCGCGCTGCCCGGGGGAAGCCGCCGTCCTCTCCGCAGACTGCCTGGCTGATCAGGTTCTGGACCAGTTTGTGCGCCGCGACCGGAGCCTCACCCTGCGAGGTCACCGCTACCGCACATGTCCACCCGGCACCGGAGACCACCCGGGCCGGGACCCAGGAACCGCGGGTGACCTTCCCTGCCGTGGCGGAGGAGCGGGCCGGGAGGACCACGACGATCATTCTGCCCGGCTCCGTGCTGTTCGCGACTGATCAGGCCGAGCTGTCCCGGTCGGCACGGAGCGCCCTGGACGACGCAGCTCGCCGCATCACGGATCTCGCCCCCGTTTCCGTCACCGTCTCCGGCCACACCGACTCACGTGGCAGTGAACAGCACGGCCGGCACCTGTCGCTGGCTCGCGCACAAGCCGTCCGGGCCGCGCTCGTGGTGCGGGGAATCAAGGTGGCGTCCGCCCTCGGGTTCTCCGACGACCGGCCCAGCTGCACCCCCGAGTACCACGACGGCATTCCGGACTACGCGGCCATGGCCTGTAACCGGCGAGTGGAAATCGCCGTGACGGTGCGCGGCTGAGTGCCCGCGTGTCCGCCCACGGCCGTCGAGAAACCCATCAGAGAAAAGGACGTCGGCCATGTCCATCGCACATCGAGGCATTCCGTGCCACCACGGTTGCGGATGCGACATCCGTCACTTGGTGCAGAGTGCGGAGCACGGTCCCGAACGGGACCCGGAGCACCTGGACAACGGCGAGATGCGGATGCTGCTGCGCGCGGCTCGCGAGGTCGCGGAACTCGTGGGTCACAACCGCGACCAACTCGCCGCCGCCCGAGCCCGTACGATCGGCACCTACTCGCGCACGGAGGAAGCGCTCCACGCTCTGGCTCGTTTCCAGGCCACGTCCCGTCTCCTGACGTCCCGAGCGGCCCAGCAGGCGGTCGACCTGCGTCACGCGGAAGACGGAGCCCGTGACCGCCGCCGCCGTGACCTGTGGGTACGGATCCTGCGCTGGCCGGTCATCATCGCCATGGCCCTGTTCGACGCGTGGTACTTCATGCGCGTCTTCCAGTACCTCACCACCAGTGACGAGGCGGTCTCGCTGGTCGAACGAGTGATCTCTTTCCTGCCCGGTGTCGTCCTGGCCCTGGCCATGATGCTGTCCGGCCACGCGATCGCGGCTCCGCTCCATCGGGTACGCGAGTGGTTGCACGCTCTCCGCGACCGGCATCCGGCACTCTCCCTGATCGGATCGCTCGCCCTGCCCGTCCTCTACCTCGTCGCGGTGTTGTCCACGGTCATGGTGTGGGCGGTCGTGAGGGCCCGCGAAGCGGAGACCGACGATCTCGGTACCCGCTACGCACCCGGTTGGGTCGCCGTGCTGATGCTCGTCCTCGCGATCACTGCCGTGGCGATGAAGGTGGTTGCCTACAACCCGTACGCCGACAGCGCGGCCGAGGCCCGCCGTGGACTTCTGCGCGCGAGGCTGACATACGCCTGGCTGGTGAGACGAGTCGGCGACGCCCTGCGCGAACACGAACAGGCCTGGAGCGATCTGTGCGCGGTACGCGACGAACTCGCTTCGCACGTGCGTCTGGAGAGCATGCGGGTATGGGAGGCGGCCATCCTCACGGCCCGCATGCTGCATGGACAGGCTGGAAATCTTCCGCCGGCCCCGGCCGTCTCGGCGGGCGGAGCGGAGGCGCAGGCGCCGACGGCGGCGTGGGTGGCGCCTCTCTTCACCGGAGTGGTCGAGCCCCCTCCGGAGCTCGGCCCTCTGGTCGAAGCCCAACGGATCGCCGCCACATGTGACCCGACCGAGCTGCGCACCCGACGCAACGATCTGATCAGCCGCATAGACCGTCAACTCGCGCCGGCATGACCGCAGCCAGCGCCAACGGCGACAGTGGGGCGCGCCTCACCGCATCCGAGGTCGCTGTCCGCAGGGGACGGACCAGACGTGAAGTGGCGGCGTACCTACCCTGCCTGCTTCCGCAAAGCGGTCAGCGTGTCGATCCTGTTCGTCGTGATCGAGTCCGCTCCCAGGGTCAGCAGCCTCCGCATCGACCGCCCCGTGTCCGGTGTCCACACCGACAACAGGTAGCCCTCCCGGTGGACCCGGTGGGCCAGGTCGCGGTCGACGAGGGAGAAGCGGTAGTTGAGGTAGCGGGGGCGGATCGCGGTGAGGACGGGGGGGCGGGGGTGGGCCGTGGTGGTCCAGGTGAGGGCGAGTTCGGCGGCGGGGGCGGCCGCGCGGAGGGTGAGGAGGGACTCCGCGCCCGCTGAGTAGTAGACGCGGTCCTCCGCGCCCGACTGGCGGACCGCGTCCAGTACCCGGTCCGCCACGCGAGGGGTCACGCCGCCGCAGAGGTCCGCCATGACCCGGGTGCCCTCCGTGGCGGAGAGGGCTTCAGCCAGGGTCGGGATGCCGCCCGCCGTCAGTTCCGTCACCCGGGACGCCGTGAGGGACGACAGCGGGCGGTCTATCTCCCACAGGCGGTTCAGGTTGTCGTCGTGCAGCAGGACGGGTACGCCGTCGCGGGTGAGGCGTACGTCCACCTCGACCGCGTCCGCGCCCCGGTCCAGCGCGGAGCGCAGCGAGGCGAGGGTGTTCTCGCGGAAGCGGTAGGGGTCACCGCGGTGTGCGACGGCGGTCCAGGTCTGCATGGCCGTCATTCTGGCAGCCGGACGGGTGCCCGGGGATCAGCCCGCCGGCCACGCCTCCGTGTACGCGTCGATCTCCGCCGAGATCCGCTCCTTGCCCGCCGCGTCCAGGAACGACGCCTCCACCGCGTTCTTCGCCAGCGCCGCGAGACCCCGCTCGTCCAGGTCCAGCAGACGGGCCGCGATCGCGTACTCCTTGTTCAGGTCCGTGCCGAACATCGGCGGGTCGTCGGAGTTGACGGTGACCAGGACGCCCGCCTCCACGAACTGCTTCAGCGGGTGCCGGTCGAGGGTGGGGACCGCGCGGGTGGCGATGTTGGAGGTCGGGCAGACCTCCAGGGCGATGCGGTGCTCGGCCAGGTGCGCGAGAAGCTCCGGGTCCTGGGCCGAGCTGGTGCCGTGGCCGATGCGTTCCGCGCCCAGCGTTATCAGGGCGTCCCAGACCGTCTGCGGGCCCGTCGTCTCGCCGGCGTGCGGGACCGAGTGGAGGCCGGCCGCCCGCGCGCGGTCGAAGTACGGCTTGAACTGCGGACGGGGTACGCCGATCTCCGGGCCGCCGAGGCCGAAGGAGACCAGGCCCTCCGGGCGTACGCGGTCGTCCGTCGCGAGCCGGAGCGTCTCCTCCGCCGACTCCAGCCCGGCCTCGCCGGGGATGTCGAAGCACCAGCGCAGCACGGTACCGAAATCGGCCTCGGCGGACTTGCGGGCGTCCTCGATCGCGTCCATGAAGGCCCGGTCCTCTATACCGCGCCGCACCGAGGAGTACGGGGTCACGGTCAGCTCGGCGTACCGGACCTGCTGCCGGGACATGTCCCGGGCGATCTCGTACGTCAGCAGCCGGACGTCCTCCGGGGTGCGGACCAGGTCCACGACCGACAGGTACACCTGGATGAAGTGCGCGAAGTCGGTGAACGTGAAGTACCGCGCCAGCGCCTCCGGGTCCGTCGGGACCTTGGAGTCGGGGTGCCGGGCGGCCAGTTCCGAGACGATGCGCGGGGAGGCGGAACCGACGTGGTGGACGTGCAGTTCGGCCTTCGGCAGTCCGGCGATGAAAGCGTGCGGATCGCGGGCGGCGCTGCGCTCGGTCAAGGGGTCCTCCCCGGGGAAAGGCGCCCGTGGACCAGGGGTGGTGGTCCGGGCGCGGGTGATCGGCTGATCGGTGGTGCGCAGACATCCTAGGACGGGCCAGGGGGCGTCCAGGTCGGTCAGGGGCAGCTCCCCGCGGGGCGAGGGGCAGCTCTCTGCGGCACACGAGGCGGCTCTACCATGGGCTGACACACCATGTGGGGGGATGAGGACGTGACGGAGCAGACGCAGCCCGACGACGGACGAGGCGCGGCGGGGCAGGGGGCGGGGTCCGATCCGTGGGCGCCCCCGCAGGGACCCTCCCTCCAGAAGCACCAGCAGGGCCCGCAGGACCGGACCCCGCACTCCGTCCACGACCAGGCCACGATGGCCGCCATGCCCGCAGTCGGCTCGGGCCCCCACCCGGGCCCCGCCGTGCCCCCGCAGCACAGCGGCCCCGGTGTCCCGCCCCCGCCGATCGCCCCGCACGGCCCCGGCGTCCCGCACTTCCCCCCGCCCGCCCCGGCGCACGGCGCCCCCACACCCCCGGCCGGCTACGGCTACCCGAGCTACCCCGGCCCCCAGCACCACCCAGGTCCCCAGCACTACCGAGGTCCCCAGCACTACCCCGGCCCCCCGGGCTACCCCGGCGCCCCGAACCCCGGCGGCTACCCCCCGCCCCCGGCCTACGGCTGGCCAGGCGTCCCCATGGGTCCCGGCCCGCAGAACACCGCGGGCACCGCCGCCCTGGTGCTCGGCATCCTCTCCATCGTCCTGTTGTGCCTCTACGGCGTCGCCTCCATGGTCCTCGGTGTCGTCGCGGTGATCCTCGGTGTCCAGGGCCGCAGGCGTGCCGACCGGGGTGAGGCGACCAACCGCGGGCAGGCCCAGGCGGGCTTCGTGCTCGGCATCATCGGCATCGTGATGGGCGTGGCCGTGCTGGCGTTCGTCATCGGCCTGTTCGCCTTCGTACAGCACCGGGAGGACAGCCGGCCGGACGAGCCCACCGGCACCTCCTACGACTCCGCGCCCTGGGTCCCGGCGCCCGCCTCACCCCGCAGCTGACCGAAGCCGTGCCCGAGCCTCCATCAGGGCGAAGCCCAGGAGGTTCGGCCCCTTCCAGCGGGCCGGGTCGGACGCGCCCTCGTCCCGCGCGCTGAGCCCGATCCCCCACACGCGGTCCACCGGGCTCGCCTCCACCAGCACCCGCTCACCCGTGCCGAGCAGGTACTCCCGCAGGCCGGGATGGGCGGCGAACTTGTGCACGCTGCCCTCGACGACGATCCCGAACCGCTCCCGGCGCCATATCTCCTCGTCGAAGCCCCGGACCAGCCGTCCCGCCTTCTTCGCCCCGGCCGGAGGTCCCGAGGCCAGGACCAGCCGCTCGGCGTCCGGGTCGGCGAAGAGGCGCGCCTTGCCCGCCATCATCCAGTGCTCGGCCGTCGCGTACCCGACCCCGTCCACCGTGAACGGCGCCGGCCACCACTGGCTCAGGCATCCCGCGCCCACGCTCCCGTCCCGCTGCGGGCGGTGCCCCCAGAAGTGCAGGTACTTCACGGGCGTCCCCGCCCGGACCGCGCCGATCAGCGCTTCCACCCCGTCGATCTTCCCCATGCACCGAAGTGTGGCAGCCGCCACCGACATTCCGTCCGGCACCGAAAGCCCTGAGTAGACAGCCCGCCGACAGATTCCGTCGCGTAACCAAAAGGCAACAACGGAATCCCTTGTTGCACTCCCTCTCCTCTGTCAGGATCGGCACTCAAATCGAGCTGGAGCCACGCCACCCGGCCCCCGAAGGGGTGTCCGGCGGAGGAGAGCGACATGCACAGACCGGGCAACGCCATCCCGGAACGATTTCCCGCACGCGACCGCTTCGCCGAGGGCGCGCAGTTCGTCGCGGGCCGCCTCGCGCCGGGCACCTCGGGCCGTACGCAGGCGGTGACCGACCCCGCGACCGGCGAGGAGGTGTACCGCTACGAACTCGCCGGGGAGAGCGACGTCGACGCGGCCGTGGCCGCCGCGCGCGCCGCGTTCCCCGGCTGGGCCGCCGCCACGCCGGGCGAGCGCTCCGACGCGCTGAACCGTTTCGCCGCCGTGCTCGCGGACCGGGCCGAGGAGTTCGCCCGCGCCGAGTCGCTCCAGTGCGGCAAGCCGCTGAAGCTCACCCGCGAGTTCGACATCCCCGGCACCATCGACAACACCGCCTTCTTCGCGGGCGCCGCCCGGCAGCTCCAGGGGCAGTCGGCGGGGGAGTACTCCGGCGACCACACCTCGTACGTCCGGCGCGAGCCCATCGGGGTCGTCGGGTCGATCGCGCCCTGGAACTACCCGCTCCAGATGGCCGCGTGGAAGGTGCTCCCGGCCGTCGCGGCGGGCAACACCATCGTGCTCAAGCCCGCCGAGCTGACCCCGCTCACCTCGCTGCTGTTCGCTCAGGCGGCCGTCGACGCGGGCATCCCCGACGGTGTGATCAACATCGTCAGCGGGACCGGGCCCGGCGCGGGGGAGCGGCTGGTCGGGCATCCGGACGTGGCGATGACCTCGTTCACCGGGTCCACGGCGGTCGGGCGCAGGGTTGCCGAGATCGCCACGGCCACCGTGAAGCGGCTCCATCTGGAGCTGGGCGGCAAGGCGCCCTTCGTGGTGTTCGACGACGCCGACCTGGAGGCCGCCGCCAACGGCGCGGTCGCGGGGGCGCTCATCAACACCGGCCAGGACTGCACGGCCGCCACCCGCGCCTATGTGCAGCGCCCGCTGTACGAGGCGTTCGTGGAGCGGACCGCCGCGCTGATGGAGACCGTGCGGCTCGGCGACCCCTTCGCGCCCGGCACCGACCTCGGCCCGCTCGTCTCGCACGCCCACCGCGACCGCGTCGCCGCCTTCGTGGACCGGGCCCGCGCCTACGCGACCGTGGTCACCGGCGGCGAGGCCCCCGGCGGGGGGCTGAAGAGCGGCGCCTACTACCGGCCCACCCTGGTCACCGGCGCCGCCCAGGACAGCGAGATCGTCCAGGCGGAGATCTTCGGCCCGGTGCTGGTCGTGCTCCCCTTCGACACCGACGACGAGGGTCTGCGGCTGGCCAACGACACGCCGTACGGGCTCGCCGCCTCCGCCTGGACCGGCAATGTCTACCGCGCCCAGCGGGCCACCCGCGAACTGCGCGCCGGGTGCGTGTGGATCAACGACCACATACCCATCATCAGCGAGATGCCGCACGGCGGCTACAAGGCGTCCGGCTTCGGCAAGGACATGTCGGTGTACTCCTTCGAGGAGTACACCCAGGTCAAGCACGTCATGTTCGACAACACGGCGGCCGTCCGCAAGGACTGGCACCGCACGGTCTTCGGGGACCGCCCCTAAGCGTCCCGTTCTCCGAAAGGGCACCACGCGTATGGATCAGTACGAGCCCGGCCGCCTCACCCCGCCCCAGCTGGCCGCCGTGCGGCGCAGTCTGCGGAGCGGGCGGGCGGCCCTGACCCGCCGGTCGCTGCTGCGGGCGTCGGCCACAGGCGCGCTCATGGCCGGCGGCCTCGGAGCCCTCAGCGCCTGCGGCATCCCGGCGGCCGGACGTACCCCCGGCGGCACCGCGGCCGACGACCGCTCGGCCCGGGAGAAGACGGTCAACTTCTCCAACTGGACCGAGTACATCGACGTGGACGACAGCGGCAAACACCACCCCACGCTCGAAGCCTTCCAGCGCAGGACCGGGATCGCGGTCCGGTACACCGAGGACATCAACGACAACAACGAGTTCTTCGGCAAGATCAAGCCGCAGCTCGCCGCCGGCCAGGAGACCGGCCGCGACCTGATCGTGCTCACCGACTGGCTTGCCGCCCGGCTGATCCGGCTCGGCTGGGTGCAGAGGCTGGACCCGGCGAACCTCCCGCACGCCTTCGCCAGTCTCTCGCCCCAGTTCCGCACCCCCGACTGGGACCCGGGACGCGCCTACTCCTACCCCTGGCAGGGCATCTCCACGGTCATCGCCTTCAACAAGAAGGCGCTGGACGGCATCGAGGTGAGATCCGTCTCCGACCTGCTCGACAACCCGAAGCTCAAGGGCCGGGTCGGCTTCCTCTCCGAGATGCGGGACAGCATCGGGATGACCCTGCTCGACATGGGCAAGGACCCGGCCGACTTCACCGACGACGACTACGACGCGGCGACGGCCCGGTTGCAGAAGGCCGTCGACAAGGGCCAGATACGCCGCTTCACCGGCAACGACTACACCGCCGACCTCGCCAAGGGCGACTTCGCGGCCTGTGTCGCCTGGGCCGGGGACGTGGTCCAGCTCAAGGCGGACAGCCCCGATGTGGACTTCGTCATTCCGGACAGCGGCTATGTCACCTCGACGGACAATATGCTGATTCCCAACAAGGCGCGTCATAAGACGAACGCCGAGCGGCTGATCGACTTCTTCTACGAACCCGAGCAGGCCGCCGCACTCGCCGCCTACATCAACTACGTCACTCCGGTCGACGACGTGAAGCCCTGGCTTGCGAAGATCGACCGGGACGCGGCGGACAACCCGCTGATCGTCCCCGACAAGGCCATGCAGGCGAAGTCCCACGCCTTCCGCTCCCTGAGCCAGAAGGAAGAGACGGCCTACGAAGAGAAGTTCGCGAAGCTCACAGGGGCGTGACGAGGATGAAGACGACGACAGACGGCAGCGGCGACGTCCGCCTCTCCGGCATCGGCAAGACGTACGGCTCCTTCACCGCCGTGCACCCGCTGGACCTCACCGTGCCCCAGGGCTCCTTCTTCGCGCTGCTCGGCGCCTCCGGCTGCGGCAAGACCACCACCCTGCGCATGATCGCGGGGCTGGAGGAGCCGACCTCCGGGACCGTGCACCTCGGCGACCTGGACGTCACCGGGCTGCCCCCGTACAAGCGGCCGGTCAACACGGTCTTCCAGTCCTACGCGCTCTTCCCGCACCTCGACATCTTCGAGAACGTCGCCTTCGGTCTGCGCCGGCGCGGCATCAAGAGCGTCAAGAAGCAGGTCGGGGACATGCTGGAGCTGGTCCAGCTCGGGGAGCAGGCGCGCAAGAAGCCGCACCAGCTCTCCGGCGGCCAGCAGCAGCGCGTCGCGGTCGCCCGCGCCCTGATCAACCACCCCAAGGTGCTCCTGCTGGACGAGCCCCTCGGCGCCCTCGACCTCAAGCTGCGCCGCCAGATGCAACTGGAGCTGAAGCGCATCCAGACCGAGGTGGGCATCACCTTCGTCCACGTCACGCACGACCAGGAGGAGGCCATGACCATGGCCGACACGGTCGCCGTGATGAACGCGGGCCGGGTCGAGCAGCTCGGCTCGCCCACGGAGCTGTACGAGAACCCGCGCACCACCTTCGTCGCCAACTTCCTCGGCACCTCCAACCTGATCGAGGCGGAGGTCGACTCCCGCGGCGGAGGCGACATCACGCTGCGCGCCGGGGACGGCAAGCTGCTGCTGCCCGAGGCGCGATGTCAGGCCCCCGCGCCCACCGGCGGCAAGCTGCTCGTCGGCATCCGCCCCGAGAAGATCGCGCTCACCCATGCCGACGACGCGGGGTCGGTCCCCGAGGGCCGCAACCGCCTCACCGGCACCATCGCGGACGCCGGCTTCATCGGTGTCTCCACCCAGTACGTGATCGACAGCCCGGTCGCGGGCGCCCTCGCGGTGTACGCCCAGAACGTGGAGCGGGACACCCGGCTCGTCCCCGGCGCCGCGGTCGTCCTGCACTGGAACCCGGCGCACACCTTCGCGCTCGACGCCGCCCAGGACATCGAGGCGGGCACCGAGGAAGAGGCGGCCGTCTGATGTCCACCCTCACCGAGGCGCCCCCGCCGCTCGCCCCGCCCGAGCCCGCGAAGCCACTCCGGGGGCGCGGCCGGTTCACCCCGTACTGGCTGCTGCTGCCCGGCATCCTGTGGCTGATCGTGTTCTTCGCGCTGCCGCTGGTCTACCAGGCGTCGACCTCGGTGCAGACCGGGTCGCTGGAGCAGGGCTACAAGGTCACCTGGCACTTCGCCACCTACTGGCACGCGTTTGCCGAGTACTGGCCGCAGTTCGTCCGCTCGGTGCTCTACGCTGCCGCCGCGACCGTGCTCTGCCTGCTGCTGGGCTATCCGCTGGCCTACCTGATCGCGTTCCGGGCCGGGCGCTGGCGGAACCTGATCATGATCCTGGTGATCGCGCCGTTCTTCACCAGCTTCCTGATCCGCACCCTCGCCTGGAAGACGATCCTCGCCGACAGCGGGCCTGTGGTGCACGCGCTGGACACCCTGCACGTGCTGGACGTGACCGGCTGGCTCGGCTGGACGGCCGGCGACCGGGTGCTGGCCACCCCGCTGGCGGTGGTGTGCGGGCTGACGTACAACTTCCTCCCCTTCATGATCCTGCCGCTGTACAGCTCGCTGGAGCGGATCGACGGACGGCTGCACGAGGCGGCCGGGGACCTGTACGCGCGGCCCTGGACCACCTTCCGCAAAGTGACATTCCCGCTGTCGATGCCCGGCGTGGTCTCCGGCACCCTGCTCACCTTCATCCCGGCGGCCGGTGACTACGTCAACGCCGAGCTGCTCGGCTCCACCGACACCCGCATGATCGGCAACGTCATCCAGACCCAGTTCCTGCGCGTGCTGGACTATCCGACGGCAGCCGCGCTCTCCTTCATCCTCATGGCCGCGATCCTGGCCACGGTCACGCTCTACATCCGCCGGGCCGGGACGGAGGACCTCGTCTGACATGGCCGTCTTCACCTGGCTCAAGCGCCGTCTCGTCGTCGTCGCGGGACTGCTGACGCTCGCCTATCTGCTGCTGCCGAACATCGTCGTGACGGTGTTCTCCTTCAACAGGCCCAAGGGCCGCTTCAACTACGAGTGGCAGCACTTCTCCACCGACGCCTGGCAGGACCCGTGCGGGGTCGCCGACATGTGCGGCTCGCTCGGGCTCAGCCTCCAGATCGCCCTGTGGGCCACCATCGGCGCCACCGCGCTCGGCACGATGATCGCCTTCGCGCTGGTCCGGTACCGGTTCCGGGCGCGCGGCGCGGTCAACTCGCTGATCTTCCTGCCGATGGCGATGCCCGAGGTCGTCATGGCCGCCTCGCTGCTCACCCTGTTCCTCAACATGGGCGCCCAGCTCGGCTTCTGGACGATCCTGATCGCCCACATCATGTTCTGCCTGAGCTTCGTCGTCACCGCGGTCAAGGCGCGCGTGATGTCGATGGACCCGCGTCTGGAGGAGGCCGCCCGCGATCTCTACGCGGGACCGGTGCAGACCTTCTGGCGGGTCACCCTGCCCATCGCGGCACCCGGGATCGCCGCGGGCGCGCTGCTGTCCTTCGCGCTCTCCTTCGACGATTTCATCATCACCAATTTCAACGCGGGCTCGACCGTCACCTTCCCCATGTTCGTCTGGGGCTCGGCACAGCGCGGAACGCCCGTTCAGATCAACGTCATCGGGACGGCCATGTTCCTGGTCGCCGTACTGTTCGTGCTGGTCTCGATGCTCGTCACCCACCGACGCGGTCAACAGAAGGCATAGAGCCCTGTAGGGAGTTGAAATCATGGCCCCTGGCGCCATGAGTCGTGGAAAAGGCAACTGGATCGCTTCCCTCGCCGAGGCCCAGCCGGTCCCCTACTGGCTGGAGGACCCCGGCAAGCCGCACCCCGAGCCCGCCCTCACCGGCGCCGACACCTGCGACCTGCTCGTGGTCGGCGGCGGCTACAGCGGACTGTGGAGCGCGCTGAACGCGAAGGAGCGTGACCCCCGCCGGGACGTGGTGCTGCTGGAAGGGCGCGAGGTGGGCTGGGCCGCCTCGGGCCGCAACGGAGGCTTCTGTGCCGCCTCCCTCACCCACGGCCTCGCCAACGGCCTGGCCCGTTGGCCCGACGAGATCGGCCGGCTCCACGAACTCGGCACCCGCAACCTCGACGGGATCGAGGCGGCGCTCGCCCGGCACGGCATCGACTGCGACTTCGAGCGCACCGGCGAGATCGACGTGGCCACCGAGACCTACCAGGCGTGGGAACTGCGCGACTGGCACCGGGAGCTTCAGGACAAGGGCCTGGCGGACGGCGTGGAGTTCCTCGACCGGGACGCCCTGCGCGCCCAGGTCGGCTCGCCCACCTTCGAGGCCGGACTGTGGGACCACCGGGGCGTCGCCCTGCTGCACCCGGCCAAGCTCGCCTGGGGCCTGAAGCGGGCCTGCCTCGCCCTCGGGGTCCGGGTGTACGAGCACACACCGGCCCTGTCCCTGAAGCCGTACGGCGCCGGGATGGAGGCCGGCACCCCGTACGGCACGGTCCGGGCCCGCAAGGTCGCGCTCGGCACCAACATCTTCCCCAGCCTGCTGCGCCGGGTCCGCTCTTACACGGTGCCGGTCTACGACTACGCGCTGACCACCGAGCCGCTGAGCGCCGAGCAGCTCGACTCGCTCGGCTGGCGGAACCGCCAGGGACTCGGGGACTCCGCCAACCAGTTCCACTACTTCCGGCTGACCCCGGACAACCGGGTGCTGTGGGGCGGCTACGACGCGATCTACCCGTACGGCGGCCGGGTGCGCGCGGAGTACGACGACCGGCCGGAGACGTACGCCAAGCTGGCCGGGCACTTCTTCACCTGCTTCCCGCAGCTGGAGGGCGTCCGCTTCACCCATGCCTGGGGCGGCGCCATCGACACCTGCTCCCGGTTCTCGGCGTTCTTCGGCACCGGTCATCAGGGCCGGGTCGCCTACGCGGCGGGCTACACCGGGCTCGGCGTGGGCGCGACCCGCTTCGGCGCCGATGTGATGCTGGACCTGCTGGACGGGGCGGACACCGAGCGGACCCGCCTCGAGATGGTCCGCAGGAAGCCGCTCCCCTTCCCGCCCGAGCCGTTCGCCTGGACCGGGATCGCGCTGACCCGCTGGTCGCTGGCGCGGGCGGACGCGCACGGCGGGCGGCGCAATCTGTGGCTGCGGGCCATGGACCGGCTGGGGCTCGGGTTCGACAGCTAGGCCCCTGACCCAGGTCACCCAGGTCACTCGAAAGAGGCCGGGGAACCCGCGTAATGCGGGCGGCCCCACCTCCCTCTCCTTCGCAGACGCGCGTGTCCGCGAACGAGAGGGAGGTCTGTTCCATGACAGGGGCGAAGACTGCGGTCGAGTGGCTGGCATCCGTCGCGCCGGACCCGGAGACCTGCCGGTGGCAGTGGGAGCGCAGCCCGCTGGGGGTCGTCCTGCTGCCCGCCGGGAAAGCCTGGGACGTGCTCGTACTGCCGGGTGAGCTGGGCTGTCCGACGCTGGACGTGCTCACCCGCGTCCTCGACCGGCCCGGCCCGGTGCTGGCCGACTCCGGTGACGACCGGGTGGGCTTCTTCGTGCCGCCCGGAACGGCCGCCCGCTGGCTGGGTACCGGCATCCGCGCGGCCGGGTCCGGCACCTGGATCGTCGTGCCGTACCCCGGCCGGGCGACCCGGGGGGTGCGCTGGCTGGTGCCGCCGGACGGGTCGGGCACGCTCACCGACCCGGCGCTGCTGGAGCTGGCGATGCACGAGGCGGCGGCCACGCTGGCGAGCGAGGAGGACGGGCGCCGCTCGTGACCGCTCGACGAGGACTGCTCGACGAGGACTGCTTGGCGGGAACTTCTTGACAACTGAATTGGTCTGGACCAAGTTGGGTGCACCCTCGACCTCCAACTCCCCCATGCCTGGAGGCATTTGTGGACCGTTCCCGACCCCTGGTCGCATTCCTCACGGTCATGGCTCTCGCCGTGCCCGGCAGTGCCGCGCTCTCGTCGGCCGCCCGCGCGGCCGACGCGGACGCCGTGGTCGACGGCGGCTTCGAGTCCGGGCTCTCCCCCTGGACCTGCACCGCCGGCGCCACCGTCGACTCCCCTGTGCACAGCGGCGCCGCGGCGCTGAAGGCCACGCCGGAGGGCAGCGACAACGCCCAGTGCGCCCAGACGGTGTCCGTCAGACCCAACTCCCGGTACACGCTGGCCGGCTGGGTACGCGGCTCCTACGTGTACCTCGGTGCGAGCGGCACCGGCACCACCGACGTCTCCACCTCGACCCAGTCCGCCCCCGACTGGCAGAAGCTCGCCACCACCTTCACCACCGGCGCCGACACCACCAAGGTCACGGTCTACACCCACGGCTGGTACGGCACCGGCGCATACTACGCCGACGACATCTCCCTCACCGGCCCCGGCGGCGGCACCACCACCCAGCCGCCCACCGTGCCGACCGGGCTGAGGACCGGCACCGTCACCGCCACCTCCGTCGCGCTCACCTGGACCCCGGTGACCGGCGCGACCGGCTACGCGGTCTACCGGGACGGCGTCAGAGTCCAGACGGTGAGCGGCACCTCGGCCACCGTGAGCGGCCTGAACCCCTCGACCGCGTACGCCTTCCAGGTCACCGCGAGCAACGACGCGGGGGAGTCCGCCCGGTCCGCCACGGTGACCGCGACCACCCCGGCCCGCGGGGACGGCGGGGGCGGGGGCGGCGGCACGCAACTGCCCGCCCACGCCCTGGTCGGCTATCTGCACGCCAGCTTCGCCAACGGCTCCGGCTACACCCGCGTGGCCGACGTGCCCGACAGCTGGGACGTCATCGACCTGGCGTTCGGCGAGCCCACCTCGGTCACCTCCGGCGACATCCGCTTCAACCGCTGCCCGGTGTCCGAGTGCCCGAACGTGGAGAGCGACGCCGACTTCAAGGCCGCCATCAAGGCCAAGCAGGCGGCGGGCAAGAAGGTGCTGATCTCCATCGGCGGCCAGAACGGCCAGGTCCAGCTCACCACCACGACCGCCCGTGACGCCTTCGTCTCCTCCGTCTCCAAGATCATCGACCAGTACGGTCTCGACGGCCTCGACATCGACTTCGAGGGCCACTCGCTCTCCCTGAACACCGGCGACACCGACTTCAGGAACCCGACCACCCCGGTGATCGTCAACCTGATCTCCGCGCTGAAGACCCTCAAGGCCAAGTACGGCACCAGGTTCGTGCTCACCATGGCCCCGGAGACGTTCTTCGTGCAGAACGGCTACCAGTTCTACGGCAGCGGCAAGTGGGGCGGGCAGGACCCGCGCTGCGGCGCCTACCTCCCGGTCATCCACGCCTTGCGGGACGACCTCACCCTGCTGCACGTCCAGGACTACAACTCGGGCCCGATCATGGGTCTGGACAAGCAGTACCACTCCATGGGCGGAGCCGACTTCCACATCGCCATGACCGACATGCTGCTCACCGGCTTCCCGGTCGCGGGCGACGCGAACAACGTCTTCCCGCCGCTGCGCCCCGACCAGGTCGCCATCGGCATGCCCGCCTCGGTCAACGCGGGCAACGGCTACGTCGCCCCGGCCGAGGTCACCAAGGCCCTGGACTGCCTGACGAAGAAGACGAACTGCGGCTCGTACGCGCCTCACGGGACCTGGCCCGCGCTGCGGGGTCTGATGACCTGGTCGGTGAACTGGGACCGGTTCGCGGGCTGGGAGTTCCAGCGGACCTTCGACTCCTACTTCGGCTGAGCACCTGGGCCAGGCAGGTCAGCAGCACCGCGCCCAGGCACCAGGACGCCAGCACGTCCAGCGGCCAGTGCCAGCCCCGCCGCACCAGCCCGTACGACACCGCGAGCACCAGGGCGGCCGGGACACCGACCGCCGCGCGGCGTGCGGCGCGGGTGCGGCACCAGGGGAGGAGGAGCAGCGCCGAGGCGCCGTACGCCACGGCCGCCGTCGCGGTGTGGCCGGAAGGGAAGTAGCCGGTGGCCGGGGGCACCTCGGGGGTCCCCGGCCGCGCGGTCCACAGCTTCAGCGGGACCACGATCGCCGGGAGCACCGCCATCAGCAGCGCGGCAGCCGAGGGCGGCAGCCACCAGCGGGGCACCCCGGCGCTCCGGCCGCGCAGGGCCGCGTACCCGAGGGCGAGCACCAGCACGGGTACCGCCACCGCGATCTCGCCGAGGTCGGAGAGGAGTTCGGAGAAGCGGTCCGGGTGGACCAGGCCGTTGCTGAGCCGGGCGTCCAGCGCGAGCAGCGGCCCGTGTGCCAGCACCTGCCAGGTGAGCAGCGTGAACAGCAGCGCCGGGAGGCACAGCGACAGGGCGGCGGCGAGGGCGAGGCGGCGGGCGGGAGTGGACACCGGGCCAGCTTCGCATGCGCACGGACGGCGAGAAGGAGGTCGGCCGCCCCGGAACAGGGG
>NZ_JBHXLV010000028.1:0-44914 GCF_042721685.1 Streptomyces sp. NPDC058459
CCCTCGGCCGTGCCCAGCCAGGCCGCGCTCCAACCGAGGTGGGCGAGAGGGCCGAAGGTGTGCGTGACGATGGTGCGGAAAAGGCCGTGCTCCCCGACGACCTGGTGGTCGGGAACGGTGCCGCGCAGGTGGAGCGCGCCGCTGTGGCTGGCACGCATGCCGTGCGGGTCCCAGCCGCCCGCGGAGGCCACCTCGAGCTGGCTCCGGTCGGCGTACACCAGCGAGACGTCGTGATCGTTGTCGGAGTCCGGGCTGCGCATGGTGACGAGGAAGCCGTCCGCGTGGGCACCGCCGGTGACGATCGGCGCGAAGCGGTCGAGGAGCAGGTGGCCCTCGCGCTGTCGGAGGGGCGCGGTGGCGGTGAGGAGTGCGCCGCCCTTGCCGGCCTCCGTGGTGACCGAGGCGAGGTACACCTCGCCGGCTCCGATCCGGGGCAGGAGTTCGTCGCGCAGTTCGCCGTCGGTGTGCTGCACCAGGGCGGCCACCTGCTGGCAGTGCATCGCGAAGATCATGGCGAGTGACATGTCCTCGCGGCCCAGTCGCCTGGTGGCGGTGAGCACGTCGCCCAGGTCGCCGCCGAGGCCGCCGTCGGCGGTCGGCACGAGCAGGCCGAGCAGCCGGGTGCGGCGCAGCGCGTCCAGCGCCTCGACGGGGAACGCGGCTTCGCTGTCGGTGCGGCGGGCGTGTACCGCGGTCACCTCGGCGACCTCCTCGACCAGCGGGGCGAGCAGGAGCGGGCCCTCACCCCGGTCGGCCGCGTCGGTGACCGGGGTGGGCGTGGTGGAGGTGGCGGTCACGCGAGCGCCTCGGAGGTGCGCGCGGCGTCCACGGCCCGCCACAGCGAACCGGCGGTCGCGAAGGTCTCCTCGTTGAGGTCGTCGTCGGGCAGCGAGATGCCCATCTCGTCCTCGATCGCGAACAGCAGGTCGACCGACTTCATGGAGTCGAGCCCCAGGTCGTGCAGCCGGGTGTCGTCGGTGAGGGGCTGGTCCTGGATGCGGGGCAGGTGGTCACGGAGCACTTTTTCGAACACGGCGTCCATGGCGGTTCAGTCCTTCCGGGTGAGCGTGAGACGGCTGGTGTGCGGTGCGGCGTCGCCGTCGACGGCGACTTCGAGCGGGGCCGGGTGGCCGAGGAAGGCGAGCAGGCTGGCGGACAGCCCGTAGGCGCCGACGTTGGGGACGGCCAGCAGGTCGCCGGGGTACAGCTCGGGCAGCGGCGCCTGGCGTGCCCAGGTGTCGAGCGGGGTGCACAGGGGGCCGGTGACCATGGTGGGCCGTGGTTCGCCACGTCCTGCCGCGCCGGTGAGCAGGGTCGGGTTGAGCGGTGGCAGGCGGCGCAGGCCGGCCAGGCCGCCGAGGTGGTTGATACCGGACTCCAGGACGGCGATGTCCCGGCCGTGTGAGCGCTTCACGTCGAGCACCCGGGTGAGCAGGGTCCCGGCGGTGCCCACCAGATAACGGCCGGACTCGTACGCGGGGCGGGGTGTACCGTCGCGCCAGCCGGGTGCGGAGGCGTCGAGCAGTCCGGCGAGTCCTTCGCGCAGGCCGGTCAGGTCGGCTGTCTCGCCCTCCTTGGCGAAGGGGGCGCCGAAGCCGCCACCCAGGTCGAGGGTGGTGTCCAGCCCGGCGGTGTGCCGGGCCAGGACGGTGCGGATCTGGGCCGCCGTGGTGAGCGACTGCCGGAACTGCGCCAGCAGGTCGGACAGGCGGGTCAGGTTGGTGCCCATGTAGAGGTGCAGGCCGGTGACCTCGACGTGGGTGCGGTCCCCGAAGCGCTCCGGCTCGTCGGTGATCCACCGCGCGTCGGCGCCGAACTGGGAGGCGACCCCGGTCATGGCGAGGCCCTGTCCGGCAGCGGGGCGGTCGTCGTTGACACGCAGCAGCGTCCGTACCCGCATCCCCGCCCGGCCGGCGAGCCGGTCGAGTTGGTCGAGGCCGGTCGGAGAGTCGGCGCAGAATTCACGGACCCCCTTCTCCAGAGCCCGTTCGATGTCCTGGTCGCGTTTGCCGGGCCCGGTGTAGAGGACCTGCGCGGGGTCCCACCCGGCGGCGAGCGCGGCGTCCAGTTCGCCGGGGGAACACACCTCGGGCAGGGTCCCGGCCTCCCTGAGGGTGCGCAGAACGCCGGGGTGGGAGTTGGCCTTGAGGGAGTAGTAGACGTCGGCCGGTTCGGGCAGGGCCCCGCGCAGCCGGGCGGCGTTGTCCCGGACGCGGGCCAGGTCGTACACGTAGGCGGGCGTCTCTACGCCCGCGTCCAGGGCGGCGGAGACCGCCGCGGGCAGGGCGTCGGAGACGGCCCCGGCATCGGGCCGGGCGATGGCGGTGTCAGACAAGGCTGGCCACCTCCTGGGCGAGGGCCTTGCGGTCGACCTTGCCGTTGCGGGTCAGGGGCAGGGCGGGCAGCGGCACACAGCGGCCCGGCACCTTGAACTCCTCGATCTCCTCGCACATGGCGTCCAGGACGTCCGCGGGCGCACGGTCGGAGACCACCACGAGGATCGCCGGCGAACCTTCGGCCGGCGGCAGGACGGCGGCCTGTCCGACGCCCTCCACTCGGCGGGCGGCGGCCTCCACCTCGGTGGCGCTGACCCGGAAACCGCGCTCCTTGTAGATGTCGTCGCGGCGGCCGGCGAAGTGGACGAAGCCGTGTTCGTCGAGCCATCCGTGGTCGCCGGTCCTCAGCTCGGGGAAGAGTCCGGCGCGGCGCGGGAACCGCTGGGCGGTCAGCTCGGGGCGGCGCCAGTAGCCCGCCATGACGTGCGGTCCGCGTACCACCAGTTCGCCGGTCTCGCCCGGGGGCAGCCGCTCCCCGTCCGGGCCGGCCGCGTAGATCTCGGTTCCGGGCAGGGCCCGGCCGCAGCTCCCGGGGTGCTCCAGGTCCGCGTCCGGCGGGTTGATGGCGGCCCGTTTGCATTCGGTGAGCCCGAACATGAGCTGGACACGCAGCCCGGGGACGGCGGCCCGCAGTACAACGAGGGGCTGCGGGGGCATCGCGGCACCGGTGTTGGTGAGCAGCCGCAGCCGCAGGCCGTGGTCGGGTGAGCGGCGCACCAGTTTGGCCAGCGTTTCGGCGATGGCGGGCACGGACGCCAGGACGGTGGCGTTCGCGGCCTCGATGTTGCGCAGCAGGGTGGCCCCGACTTCGGCGGGCAGCCCGAGCCGTACGGCCGCCCCGCTCAGCGCACCGAGGAACAACTGGTAGAGGCCATAGTCGAAGGAGAGGGGAAGCGGGCTGTAGACCACGTCGTCGGGGCGGTACTTCAATTCACCCTGGATGGCGTGGATGGCGAACAGCGCCTGCTGGTGCGTGCTCACCACGGCTTTCGGGGCCGCTGTGGTGCCGGAGGTGTAGATCAGGCAGACCGGGTCGACCGGGAGCGGAGTGTCGACGCTGTTTTCTTCGGCGGTCGGTGCGGGCCTGCCGGGGGACGGGTCCGGGCCTCGCGGGACGTCGGAGAGGGGGACGGAGGTGATGCCGCGTTCGGCGGCCAGGCGCCGGGCGTCCTCGTCGTCGGCGAGCACGAGGGCGGGTTCGGCGTCATCCAGGACGTGGGCCAGGGCTCGCCCTCGGGTCTGTTCGTGCAGCAGCGCGAAGGGGGCGCCGATCCGGGAGGCGGCGTAGACGACGACGGCGACCTCGACGAGCGAGGGAGCCAGCACCACGACGCGCTCCCCGCGGCGGACGCCGAGAGTCCGCAGCCAATGGGCGGCCGTACGGCTGGCGACGGCGAGTTCGCCATGGGTGAGGGAGTCCCGCGAGGTGGCGACGGCGAGCGTGTCGGGCGCGCGGTCCGCCGCGGTGTCGATGAGATCGTGCAGCAGGATCACGGCGTCTCCCGGTGAGCGCGGGCTGTGATGCGGCACAGGCCGCTGAGGTCGTGCAGGTTCTCCGGGACGAGGTCGTCGGCGTCGAACTCGATGTCCAGCCGTCGCTCGATCCGCTCGACGATGTCGACCATGCGGAACGAGCCGAAGCCCGGTACCTCGGTCAGCGCACGGCCCGCCAACAGCTCGGCGGCCGGGACACGGAGCACGGCGGCGGCCTCTTCGGCGACGGTCGTGCGCAGCGCGTCGATGTCCGGAGAGCCGGTTTCCGCCGTCCCGGCTCCGGCCGTGGCCGGGGTGGTCTCCCGGGCCGGTGACGGCGCGGTGAACACCTGTGCGTCGGCGTGCAGGAGTTCGGCGAGCCGTTCCAGCGGGCCGGTGGGCTCCGGCCGGCCGCGCTGGACACGCCGGTGGGCGAGGAAGGTCTGTTCCGTCAGCTTGCCCCAGGCCGTCAGGTGCTCCTCGACCGCCGTCGCCGTACCGCCGGCAGCGGCCCGGTGCGCGGCGTGCAGCCGCCGGGCCCGAGCCAGCAGCCAGGTCTCCAGGGTGAGTCGGGCGAGGGCTTCTTCCCGGTCGGGGTGCTCCCGGTAGGCGCGCACGTACGACTCGACAGCCGCCGCAGCGGCCGGTACGGCTTCGGTGACGGCCTGCGGCATCCCGGCGCGGGTCGTGCGGTAGACGCGCGCGCCGTCGGGCAGTGCCTCGGTGAGCTCCTGCCCGGTGAGGGTCCAGGTGCCCGGCCGGGCCGGTCCGTACGGGGTGTCGTTGTGGTATCCGTCGCGCACCTCGGCTCGCCCGGAGGCGTCCCTGCCGAGCAGGAAGCTGTGGTCCATGTGGGCGTGGCCGCGATATGGCACCCAGGGCAGGTGATAGGCGTCGGCGATCACGTACACGGTGCCGAGGCCGGTCGGCGGGAACTCGGCGCGGGACCCGAGGGTGTGGCGGTCCGTGATGGACAGACCGAGGGCCTCGGCGGTGCGCTCCACGTGAGTGTCCGTGCCCGCCTCGACTGTCGGCAGGCGACCGGGACCGCGGTCACGGGGCTCGAACTCCAGGCGCGCACCGAGGACGAGCGGCGACACGCCGTGTTCGGCACGGGCCAGCCAGGCCAGGTTGACCTGGAGGCAGTCCATCAGCTCGGCGCGCAGCTCCGCCGGCGGGGCGGTCTGAGGGATGACGGGGGCGGTCATCGCACCTCCTCGAGACCCGCGGTCCTGCCCACCGGCAGTCCCGTCCCCACGGCGGGCGGAACCGTGATCCGCTCGGGCGGCACGGCGGTGTCCACGGTCGCGTCGATGCGGGTGAGGCCCGCGACGGCGTCGGTGAGCGCCGCCGGGTCCGGGGCGCGGTCGGTCAGCTCGCCCTCGAGGAACTGCTGGTAGGCGCCGAGGTCCAGATAACCGTGACCGCTGACACAGACCAGGACTCCGGTGCGGGCGCGGGGCGCGTCGCCGTCCGCGTCGCCGTCGCCCGCCACGCGGGCGGCGGCGGCCAGGGCGTGTCCGGACTCCGGTGCGGGCAGGGTCATCTCCGCCGTGGTGAAGGCCCGGCCGGCGGCGAGGGCGGCGACCTGGTCGACGGCGGTGGCGGAGATCTGTCCGGCGTGCCGCATCGCGGAGATGAGTTTGGCGGCACCGTGGTACCGCAGACCCGCCGAATGGGAGTCGGGAATGGCGTACTCACTGCCGACGGTGTACATGGCCTCCAGTGGGGACGAGTCGGTGGCGTCCGTGCGGTCGTAGGCGTACACGCCGCGGGTGAGCTTCGGGGTCGTGCTCGACTCCGCCGCGATCAGGGCCGGCGGTTCGCCGCCTTCGGTGGCGGCCAGGGCGTGGAAGGGCAGGGCGATGCCGCCGAAGTTGGACCCCGCGCCGACGCAGCCGACCACGGCGTCGACCTCGCCCCCCTGTTCGGCGAGCTGGTCGATGGCCTCCAGGCCGATCACGGACTGGTGCAGGATGCTGTAGGTCTCGCCGCTGCCGATGCAGAACGCCGCTCCGTCCGTGCGGGCGGCGTACTCGACGGCCTCGCCGATCGCGAGGGAGAGGCTGTTGCCCGCCGACCGGCCGGAGCGGGCGACCTCGGTGAGGGTGCTGGGGCTGGAGATGACGCGCGCGCCGAGCATCCGCATCAGCACACCCCGGTAGGGCTTGCGTTCCAGACTGCCGCCGACCATGAAGACGGTGCAGCGCATTCCGAAGCGGGCGCAGGCAGCGGCCAGCGCGGTGCCCCACTGGCCGGCTCCGGTGCCGGTGACCAATTCCCGCACCCCGGCCCGGTGGTAGTAATAGGCCTGGGCGAGCGCGGTGTTGAGTTTGTGGCTGCCGGAGATGTTGCCGCCCTCGTACTTCACCCAGATCGGCACCCTGGCGCCCACCGCCTCCTCGAAGGCGCGGGCCCGCCACAACGGAGTGGGACGGAAACGCCGGTAAGCGTCCGCCACCTCCTCGGGAATGTCCCAGTACTCGCGTGACTGCACGCTCTGACGGACGAGCTCCATCGGTAGGTTCGCCTGCACGCTGCCGCCGTTGCCGGCGGAGTGCTGGGTGCGGTCGGCCGGCAGCGGCTGTCCGAGGTGAGGCAGGACGCTGCGCCACCGGCGGGGGACGTCGGTCATGCGGCGGCCTCGCTGCTCTGCTCGACGATCGCGGTGATGTCGGCGACGGTGGCGAAGGACCTGCCGACGAACAGTTCGTCGGAGAGCACGACGCCGGTCTCCTCCTCGACCTGGACCAGGAGGCCGATGAGAGACAGGGAGTTGATGCGGAGACGATCGCCGTTGAGCGGTTCGTCGTCTTTCAGGACGCTTGGATCGACGGGGGGTTCGGAAGCCGCTGCGACGACCTTCTTGACGACGCTCGTGAAGTGGTGCGGCGTGGTCTGTGCGTGCTGCATGCCATTCCTTTGCCGAAACGAGAGAGGTGTGAGGCATTCGTGGACGCGGAGCGCATGGCCGACGACGGAGAGTGACTGTTGACGGGCAGTCGTGTGGACCGTCTGCGGCGGAGACAGTCGTGCACCCCGCGAGACTGAGGAAAGAGAGAAAGGGGAAGGACCGGGGCTGACAGCGCTGGCCGTCAGGCCGTGGCGCGGGGCGGGAAGCTGTGAGTGCGTCCGCGAAGCGGACTCGGTCAGCGGCCGGGGACCGCGACGACTCTGCGCCGTTCCGCGCCAGGCACGCGGCGGTGCGTCCGGCCGTTGCCGAGGTTTTTGGCGAACTGCTGGATGTGTGAGGAAAGTTGGCGCAGGTGTGGTGCGCGCAGGACGCCGAAGTGGTCGGTGTCCAGGTGGTGGACGGAGATGTCCGCGAGGTGTGGCGACCAGCGCTGGACCTGCTGCGGGTCCTCACTGCCGGTGCAGGTGATCAGCAGAGCGCGGCCGGGATGCCGGCCTTCCGCCCGGTAGCGGGTGCGGGCCTCGATCTGGGCGTCGACGGTGCGTTCCGTGCGGGCGAGAGCATCCGCGTCCAGGTGCGCCGCGGCCTGGCTCAGCACCTGGCGGCGCACCGTGACATAGGCCCCGGGTTCTTCGTGGATCGGTGTCGGACTGCTGTCGACGAGCACCAGATCGGGCACGTGGCCGCCGGACAGCCGCCGCGCCGTCTCGAAGGCGAGCAGTCCGCCGAGCGACCAGCCGACGAACAGGCTGGGACAGCTGGGGAGGGCGGCTACCGCCTCGGCGTAACGGTCGGCCATGTCCGGTATGCGAGTGTCCGGCTCCTCGCCTTCCTCCAGGCCGAGCGCCCTTATGCCGTACACGGGACCTTGGCGAGAGAGGTGGGCGACGAGACCCAGATAGGGAAGGAGGCCGCCTCCCAAGGGAGGGAAGAGGACCGTGCTGATGTCACCGGCCCGCCTTCCCAGCGGTAACAGCAGCGGCCTGTCTAAGACGGGCATCGTCTTCGCGCTGTAGCTCACAAGTTCCCCCGGCTCGAAAGCACGGTCGGGACCGGTTGGTCTCGACCCTATGGTTCATGGAGCGCAGAAACGCCGTGAGACCCACCGGACGGCACGCCGCCCTCAGGATGAGCCTGTCGTTCCGCTGATCCGGTTAACCGGCACCGTGTGAATCACACGCCCTCCACAGGTAAATGTGACCTACATCTCACTTCTTGACCGGGAGTGAACACCTGGCACCTCTGTGTGTCCGCGCATAGGCCCACGTCATGCGGCACGACCCCGATAAGGCACCTCCGCCCGGCAGCCGGCGGTTCCCAGTGACGCCCTGACCTGCCGGGCATGAATCCCGCTCAGCGGGAACACCTACCTTGTCCCGCGCCATCCCGCATCCGTTCGGATCGATCCCCCGCCGCCGCGCGGCGAGGAAGGGCCGCAATGTCTCACCTCCTCTTCGTGGAGACCACGGGTCTGGGCGTTCAGGCACTCGCCCACGCAAAGCGACGCGGTCACACCGTGACCTATCTGCACTGCCCTCTCTACGACTTCACCGCCCCTCCGGCGCAGCGCAGCCAGGCCATCCAACTCGCCGACCACACGGCCTCGTTCACCGATCCCCTGGACGGCGAAGCGGTGTACGGAGCGCTGCTCGCCTCCGGCGCGGACCCCGGGAGCGTCGACGCGGTGCTCTCCACGCTGAGCTACGGGGCGCAGGCCGCCGCCGATCTCGCCGCCCGCATCGGTGCGCGTGGCACTTCCCCGGGCGGCACCCTCGCGGCCCGGGACAAGGGCGAGTGCCGCCGCATCCTGCGCGAGCGCGGGGTGCCGAGCGTCGGCTTCCAGGTGGTCACGGATGCCGCCCAGGCACTGGAAGCCGCCGAGACGATCGGCTACCCGGTGATCGTGAAGCCCGTTCTCGGGATAGGGAAGGCCGTGACCTCCATCGCCCGCGACCCCTCCGCGGTGCGTGCCCACTTCGCCGCCGCGGCGGCGGACCGCGACCAGCTCGCCGAGGGCATGGCCCGGCAGCTCGACGAGCGGTACCTGGTGGAGGAACTGGTGTCCGGGGACCTGTACTCCGTGGAGGTCGCCGCGTCCGAAGGACATCTGGTCCCGCTCGTGTGCGCGAGCCGGAAGGTGAGCGTGGAGAACCCGGTGCTGGAACTGGGATGCACCGTCCCGTCCGGGCTGCCGGCCGCCGACGAGGCCGCGCTCGGCCGCTACGCCGTCGGGGTGTGCCGCGCGCTCGGGCTCGACCTGGGCATCTTCCACGTGGAGGTGATGCACACCCCGTCCGGTTTCCGGCTCATCGAGGTCAACCCGCGCCTGACGGGCGGTTCCCTGCCCGACACCATCAGCAGTGTGGCCGGGGTGGACGTCTTCGCCCTCCTGGCCGACCTGTTCCTCGGCGCACCTCTGCCCGGCGGCCCGCTGCCGCTGCGGGGGTCGGCTTCGCACTCCTTTCTCGCCGCCCACGAGAAGTCCACTGTGCCCGCCCGCCTTCCCGGCGACTGGTTCGCCCCCTTCCTCGCCCGACTCCACTCCGGCTATGTGCGGGTGAAGGCCGGTGACGTGGTGCCGCCCATGCGCACCAACTTCGATTCGTTCGGCATGCTGCGCGCCCTCGCCTCCACGCCGGCCGAGGCCGAAGCGGCGTGCTCGGCGGTCAAGACCGACATCGAGGCTCTCTTCGGCTTCGCGCTGCTGGCCGAGCGGACTCGTACCCCGGCTCCGGTCGCATGAGGCGCGGCGGTCGGCGGACCCCCGCGGACACGAGGAGCGACAACGCGTCCGGTCACCGCGGCCGGACCTCACCGAACGGAGAAGACGTGCCCGACCGCCGCAAGCCCGCCGACGGCAACACGACATCCGGCGCCCTGCGGACACCGGACGCGCCCGGAGTCGAGGGAAAGTTACGGCAGCGCCGGGGGATCTCGCTCGCCGTCTATCTCACCGCGGCCACGCTCGTACGCTCCGCGAGCGGCGGCGCTCCCGTCGCGCTCGTCGCGCTGACGCTGGCCAGGCCCGGCCACGGCGGAGCAGCGCTCGGCGGCATCCTGGCGGCCCTGCTCACCCTGCCGAACATCGCCGGACCGTGGATGGCGCGCTGGCTGGAGGAGGCCCGCGACCCCAGATTCCGGCTGGCGGCCGCGTTCGTCGTCTTCGGGCTGATGCTCGCCGCCACCGGTCTGACGCTGGACCGCCTGCCCGTCGTCCTGGTGGGTCTGCTCGTCGTCGTCGGCGGTCTCTGCGACCCGCTGATGACGGGAGGGCTCAGCAGCCGGCTCGCACTGATCGTCGGTGAGGACACCCGCGCCCAGCGCCGGGCCGAGGGCTGGGACTCGGCGACCTACGGAAGCAGCAACATCCTCGGACCGGCCGCGGTCGCTGCGATCACCGCCCTGTCCGGGGCCCTGGCCGCGGTTGTCGCGCTGGGCGCGGCCGGTGTGGTGGCCGGCCTGCTGATGTTCATGCTGCCGAAGGAGCACCGGACCGCCGACGCGAGGCAGCGCTCGATGCCCGTACGGGACGCCCTCGGGGTGATCGTCCGACGAGGTCCGCTGCGGCGCGTCATGATCGCCACGATGATCACCTCGATCAGCACCGGCGGCGTGATGGTGATCGCGGTGGTTTTCGGCCACAACCTTCAGGGCTCCGCGGGCGCGGGCGCCGCCCTCGGCGCCGCCTATGGCGTCGGCAACCTCTGCGGAGCGCTGCTGACCGGCGTGTTCCCGCTCACCGGGGAACCGGAGCGCTGGGTGCTGCGGCTGATCGCCGCGAACGCCGTGGCCGTCGGCCTCTGCGCCCTGGCACCCGGTTACGTCCTCGCCCTGGCGACCTTCGCCCTGGCGGGAGCCACCAGCGCGGTCCTGTTCACCGCGTCCCTGGCCGTACGCTCGGTGTACTCCCCGCCCAACGCCCGAGCGCAGGTGTTCGTGACGATGGCCGGGCTGAAGATGGCCGCCGGTTCGGCCGGCACCGCACTGGCGGGCACCCTGGTCGGCAGCGGCCCGCGCCTCGCCCTGTTCCTCAACGCCCTCGTGGTCGCCTCAGCCGTCTCCATCGCCCTGACCGACCTCCGTCTCACCCGCCGATCGTCCACCGCAGCTGCCGAGGACCCCTCATCGCCGACGCCATGACGGGACCCGGGGAGGCCAGCAGCCTGTGCTGCTCCTTCTTCGGCGCCCGGCGCGGCTTCGTCCGGCTCGGGGGTGCATACTTCATAAAACGAGGGCGCATGCTCCAGGGCCTCGAAGTGACCGAACCGCTCGGTCGGTGTGTGCGGCTCCCGGACCAGACCGGGGCCTCGGCGCGGACCGGGACCAGCCGCACGGTCTCGTCCATGACGCTACCCACTGATTCAGGACCGGTGGCCGCTGACGAGTGTGACGAGGCCGATCCTGGCCCTGTCCCGTGACCATGGTGGGTGGTTTGCTGTTGTGCGCCCTGAGCGGTGCTTCCCGCTGTCGCCCCGAGCCCGTCGTTTTCCTGGTCCGAGCGGGTCACGAGAAGGGGCAGAAGTACGCCGGCGCGCTCAGTAGGCATGGGCAGCGCGGGGCATCGGAACACCTACGTCGGGAGCCTGCACACTGATGATCGCCCAGCCCGCCTCGCCCGCCCCGCGATCTCCCGGACGAACCGGCAGTTCGCTGCGTGTCGCTTCCGTCCCGTCCGGCCATGTGTACGTCCGGCACTGCGGCGACGAGAGGACCGCGGGCGATGTCGTACGGCTTGCCGACCCCCGGCCCAATGGCGCGCCCAGTACTTCCCAGCGGTGGTGGCCGCCGGTCATGCTCGACCCCGCCTGGGTGGACGCGCACCACGAGGACTTCGATGTCTTCCACCTCCATTTCGGCTTCGACGCGCAGAGCCCTGCCGCGCTCACCGACCTCGTCGGCGCGTTGCGCAGGCACGGCAAGCCACTGGTCTACACCGTCCACGATCTGCGCAACCCCCACCAGGCCGATCCCGGACCGCACGGGGACGCGCTGGACGTGCTCGTCCCGGGAGCCGACCGGCTGATCACGCTCACGCCCGCCGCCGCCGCCGAGATCGCCCGGCGCTGGAACCGTACGGCGACGGTGCTGCCGCACCCGCATGTGGTGCGGCCGCCCCTCATCGCCAGGGCACGGCCGCCCAGGGGCCGGGAGAGCTTCACCGTCGGCGTCCACGCCAAGAGCCTGCGGCCGAACATGGCCGTGCTGCCGGTGGTGCGGGTGCTCGCCGAGACGCTGGCCGATCTCCCCGGCGCGGAACTGCTGGTGAACATCCACCGCGAGGTGGGCGACCCGGCAGCGCACGCCTATGCGCCCGATGTGCTGACGGACCTGGAGGCGCTCGCCGGACGCGGACTGCTGACTCTGCGGGTGCACGACTACTTCGCCGACGACCAGCTGTGGGAGTACCTGAGCGGCTTGGACCTGTCCGTCCTGCCGTACACCTTCGGCACCCACTCCGGCTGGCTGGAGGCCTGCCACGACCTGGGCACCGCCGTGGCCGCCCCGGACTGCGGTTTCTACGCCCAGCAGCGCCCCTGTCTGACCTACGGCCATTCCCAGCAGGACGGCCTGGACGCACCATCCCTGCGCGACGCGGCGCTGCGGGCGTACCGCACACGACCGCGGTGGCGGGCCGAGGCCGGCGGACGGGCGGCCGAGCGAGCTCGGATCGCCGCCGCCCACCTGACCCTGTACCGGGAACTCACCCGATGAGCGTCCCCCTGCGGATCGCCCTGATCGCCTCCGCCCGATTCCCCGTCCGCGAGCCGTTCGCCGGCGGTCTTGAGGCGCACACCTGGACGCTCGCGAAGACGCTGTCCGACCGGGGGCACCACGTGGAGTTGTTCGCCGCCCCCGGTTCCGACCCGGCCCTCGGAGTGCGCGAGCTTCCCGTTCACCGGCCGGTGCTGAGCACCGCCGCCCGCGCGGACATCAGCATGCCCGACGCCTGGTGGATGGCCGAGCACCACGCCTACCTCCAGCTCATGCTGTACCTGGCTCGGGATGGCAGAGAGCGTTTCCACGTGGTCCACAACAACAGCCTTCACCACCTGCCGGTGGCGATGGCGTCGACGCTGCGGCAGCCTGTCGTCACCACCCTGCACACCCCGCCGACGCCCTGGCTGGAGTCGGCCGTCCAGGCTCAGGACGACTGTCCGGTGACGTTCGCCGCTGTCAGTGCCCACACAGCGGCGGCCTGGCATGCGACCGCCCCTGCGGCCCGGGTGGTCCGCAACGGTGTCGACACCCGCATGTGGGCCCCCGGACCGGGCGGCCCCTACCTCGTCTGGTCGGGCCGACTGGTACGGGAAAAGGGGGCCCACCTGGCGGCCGAGGCGGCCCGCCAGGCCGGAATGCCGCTGCGCCTCGCGGGCCCGATCGGTGACCGGCGATACTTCGCCGAGCACCTCGCACCCCTGCTCGGCGACGACATCAGCTACGAAGGCCATCTGGACCGCCACGCGCTGGCACGGCTGGTGGGCGGGGCGGCCGCGGCGCTCGTCACACCGTGCTGGGACGAGCCCTACGGTCTGGTCGTCGCCGAGGCGCTGGCGTGCGGCACCCCCGTGTGCGGCTTCGACCGGGGAGCACTGGGCGAGATCCTCACTCCCGACTGCGGCCGACTCGCCCCGGCCGACGACGCCGCCGCTCTCGCCGCCCTCATTCCCGAAGTCGTACGGCTGGACCGCCGCGCCGCACGGGAGCGCGCCGAGCGCTTCTGCTCGCTGGACACCATGGCCGACCAGTACACCTGGCTGTACGAGGAGCTGGTCGCGTGATCGGCTACTACATCCACCACCACGGCAAGGGCCACCTGCACCGCGCGCAGTGCATCGCCCGCCACGCCCGCACCCCGGTCACCGGCCTGTCATCGCTGCCCCGCCCGGCGGAGTGGAACGGTGACTGGCTCCACCTGCCGGCCGACACCGGAACAGTGGACGCCGGCCCGACCGGCGTCGAAGCCGGCAGCGCCGCGGCCGATCCCACGGCGCGTGGACGGTTGCACTGGGTGCCCCGCCACCATGCCGGGCTGCGCTCGCGGATGGCGGCCCTCGCCGACTGGATCGAGCGCGCCGCCCCAGCGCTGCTCGTCAGCGACGTCTCCGTCGAAGTCGCCACCCTGGCCCGGCTCATGGGCGTGCCTGTCGTCGTCGCCGCGATGCGCGGCGACCGATCCGACGCCGCCCATCGCCTCGCGTACGACCTGGCCGACGCCCTGCTGGCACCCTGGCCGGCGGCGCTGCCGGAACCCGGCTGGCCGCAGGAGTGGCGTGCCAAGACCGAGCACACCGGTGCTTTCTCCCGCCACGACGGACGGTCCCGCCCCCGCGCCGGTACGGAACGCGGCCGTGAGCGGCCCGCGGCTGACCGGGAGGTTCTGCTGATGCTGGGTACCGGTGGCACCGAACTGACCGCGGCCGACCTGCGCGCGGCGGAGGAGGCCGCCCCCGACTGGAAGTGGAACGTGCTCGGCGTCCCGGACCGCTGGAGCGACGACCCCTGGCCGGCGCTGTGCCGAGCGGACGTGGTGGTCACCCATGCCGGGCAGAACGCGGTGGCCGAGTGCGCTGCCGCCCGTTCGCCCGCCGTGATCGTTCCGCAGTCCCGACCGCACGGCGAACAGCACGCCACCGCCCGCGCCCTGCGGGCGGGCGGGCTGGCCACCGTACGAGACCGCTGGCCCGCGCCCCAGGACTGGCCCCGGCTTCTGGACGAAGCCGTACGAAACGGTGGCGACCGGTGGGGTCTGTGGGCCCCGGGCGACGGAGCCGAACGGGCCGCTCGGCTGCTGGACGACCTGGCTGCCCCGGAGCCCGGTCCGGACGGGCGAACGGGCACGGCCTCGCCCTCCTGTGGGGGAAAGAGCGGCCCATGCGTATCGCGGTGATCACCCTCGTCGCGGGACGCCATAGTCATCTTGCTCTGCAGCAGCGCGGTCTCGCCCGCGGCACCCGCCGGCCCGACCACTACGTCGTCGTCGCCATGGCCGACCCGGGCGCCGCGGACGTGGTGCGGGACCACCTGCCCGAGGCCGAGGTCGTGGCCGTGCCCCGCGCCGACGGAGGGGCCCTGCCGCTGGCCGCCGCCCGTAACGCCGGCGCCCGGAGCGCCCTGGAGGCCGACGCGGACCTGCTGGTCTTCCTCGACGTGGACTGCGTACCCGGCCCGGACCTGCTCGCCCGCTACGCCGACGTCGCCGAGGACGGCGCCCTGCTGTGCGGCACTGTCGCCTATCTTCCGCCCCCGCCCGCCGGCGGCTACCGCCTCGACGCCCTGCCCGGCCTCGCCGCCCCGCACGTGGGGCGCCCCTCCCCCGAGGACGGCGAGGTACTGCACGGCGGCGAGCACCGCCTGTTCTGGTCGCTGTCCTTCGCACTGACCGCCCGCACCTGGCGGCACATCGGCGGCTTCTGCGAGGACTACACCGGCTACGGCGGCGAGGACACGGACTTCGCCAGGACCGCCGCCGCCCGCGGCGTGGACATGTGGTGGATCGGCGGCGCCCCCGCCCACCACCAGTACCACCCCGTCAGCCGCCCTCCCGTCGAGCACCTGGACGACATCCTCCGCAACGGTGCTCTGTTCCACGACCGTTGGGGCGAATGGCCCATGGAGGGGTGGCTCCGCGAATTCGCCGGCCTCGGGCTGGTCTCCCACGACGCCCGGACCGGCTCCTGGCACAAACGGGAACCCACCGAAACTGGCCGACCCGGCTCGCAGGGGTGAGGCGGTCCTCGCCCCAGCCCGCCGGGGCGTGCCGGCTGCCCGGAACCGGCCGGCCCACGAGCGCCGGGGCATGCCGAGCCAGGTGACGCGGTGGGTGATGCCGAGCCGGTCGGCGGGCAGGTGCGGGGGGATCGTCTGGTGGCCGTCGCCGAGGACGACCAGTTGCACGAGCTGGTCGGTGTCGGCGAGGACGCGTGTGACAGCCGTGGCCCGGGGCGGTCTATGGAAGCGCTTGCCTGACGGCGACCGGTGATCGGGCCGTTGGGATTCGCCTTCCGAGGGGGGTCAGCGGATGGTCAGGCCGCCGTCGACGGCGAGGATGGTGCCGGTGGTCCACCGGGCCGAGGCCAAGTAGGTGGCGCGGCCATGGCGATGTCGTGGGCGGTGCCCAGGTGCCCCACGGGGTAGGAGCGCTCGACCTGCCGGTCGTGTGCGCTGCGCTGCTCTGCGGTCATGGGGGCAAGGTAGGAACGTTCGCAGGTGGGGGTACGGACCGCACCAGGGGTGTTCATCGCGTCGAGGGTGGTGTCGGCCGGGGAGGCGAGGTGGGCGGTGCCGACGGCGTTGACGAGCGTGTCGACCCGGTCGGTAAGGCTCGCGGCCT
Source organism: Streptomyces sp. NPDC058459 (assembly GCF_042721685.1). Classification (NCBI taxonomy): domain Bacteria; kingdom Bacillati; phylum Actinomycetota; class Actinomycetes; order Kitasatosporales; family Streptomycetaceae; genus Streptomyces; species Streptomyces sp. NPDC058459. Next base: position 16,055 of record NZ_JBHXLV010000028.1, read on the forward strand.
GTGCGGCGATCCGGGCCGGGGCGTCGAGCCCGGAGAGGTCGGCGGACACGGTGTGCACGGTGGTGCCGTGCCGTTCCAGTTCTCCTGCGGCGGCCCGGAGCTTGTCGCGGGCGCGGGCGACGACGATCAGGCTGGCTCCGTCGGCGGCGAGGGCGTCGGCGATGGCGAGGCCGATGCCCTCGCTGCCGCCGGTGACGACGGCGAGGGGAGCGGTGGTGTGGTGCTCGTTCATGTCTGCGTACTGGGACTCGGGCCTGGTCCCGCACACAGTCACCAATCCGTGCTGACCGTTCTTCTCGACGGTCTGCGAGCCGGCGGGCCGAAGACCGGAGGCTGAGAGGCCAAATCGGCCCTCGGCACGGTCGGCCGTCAGCAGACCAGTTCAGCCGCCGCCCAGTACACCGACAAGTCCCCCTCCGAGCGTCAGAGCAGGAGGTGTACCCGCGGCCGTCGTTCAGGCGCACGCCGGCCTCGCCGTGTCGGTCTGAGGTGCGGGTCGGGTGGTGCGCGGGCTCTTCCCACTTACGGCGCCGCGTAGTTGGGCCTGCCCGATGACTCGCTCGACAGTGCACCGGGCCACCTCGTGGCTTTCGAGTACGAGGGCGTGAATCTGGTGCATTCTCTGGGCCCGCGGTGCGGGCGCAGAGTGGCGTCTGTCGTTGTCGCGTGTTCCCGCACCCCAACTCATCGCCGCAGAACGCCGTCGGGAGTGCTCGATCACCGCATCCGTGCCGGGTTCAGCCCCAGCCGGTGCGCCGCTTCGATGACCGCCGGGCCACGAGTTCGACGCCGATTCGCGAGAATGTTCGCGACAAGTTCCGGATCGGTGTCGGGTCGCTCAGGGGTCCCGGCGTCGAAGGGTGGACGCGGGTCGTACTCCATCAGCAACTGCGCCGTCTTCGCGGTCGCGTCGCCGTAGACTTCAGCAGCTACGGTCAAGCCGAAGTCGATGCCGCTCGTAACGCCGCCACCGGTGAAGATGTTGCCGTCCCGCACGACGCGCTCACGCACGGGCGTCGCGCCCAGCCAGCCGAGCATCTCGTGGGACGCCCAGTGGGACGTCGCCCGCCGGCCCCGCAGAAGTCCGGCGGCGCCGAGCACGAAAGCGCCGGTGCAGACGCTGGTGACGAACCGGGCGGCGGCGGCCTGTCGCCGGACGAATGCGAGCAGTGGCGCATCGCCGAGAACATCGAATGCGCCACCCCCGCCCGGAATCATCAGCACATCCGCCTGCGGCGCGTCCTCGAATGTGACGGTGGGCATGATCGAGAACTTCGCATCTGTCGGTACCGGTTCGATACGGTGCCAGGCCAGGTCGACGGTAGCGCCGGGCATGAGCGAGAACACCTGCGCCGGTCCCGTCAGATCCAGCTGGGTGATGTTGGGCATGAGAAGGCAGACGAATTTCATCTGTGCCGACATGGCAGTCCTTTCCCTACGCTACCGACGCCGCTGGTAGCCATCTGAGTGAGCCTTGCTATCGCTGTGTGGAAGAGGGGCGAGTGGCGAACCATTCGGCCGCATCAGGCGTGGCGTTTCGCTGGCCCGGTGAGATGACCGTGTACACGTCCGTACCGGTCGCTCTCGCTCGTGACGCCGGGGAGGATCGCGAACATCGCGCTTGCGGCGGCATACTCGGTCACCGCGTCCGACGCTGCGAGGCGCTGCCGCACCGGGATGAAGCTGGTGCGCGGGTCCGCCTGACAGGACTTGAGAACGGCGCGGGGCTACGAGGCGGATGAGGGCGTTCTCCGGGATCGCGAGGCGGCCTGAGGCGTCCATGTCGCGTCGAACGCCGGGAAGCGCGCATGCGACGGCGTCGCATCGAAGATCCCTACCTGACGCCTGCCGTGAGGGGGCGTCAGGTCTCTTCGAGTCCGGCATACCGTCCTCTTCCTCTCGCCACTGCCGACGGCCACACGAATCCGGTGTGCTTCAGCCCGGCCTACGCCATCTTACAGTCTTACTGAAAGTAGATGGGGTCCGCCCCCGCATCCGGCGGTGAGATAGTTCCCGCCGAGGCAGAACAGACTGATGGTTACCGGCTGCTCGCCGACCACGGACGAACCCAGCTCAAAGCAGACCGCTCGCGGCAGACGCAGGAGGGCGGGCCCGCTCCGCAGAGATCCAGGACGGGGTGCCAAGATATGACCGTGCCTGTGAGCCGGGTGTCACGCGCCGTGCGCGCTGCGATGTTCGCGGCCGTGTGCGTCTCACTCGCCGTCGTAGGCCACGTCGCTACGTCGGGCACCGGCTTGTCCTGGCCCGTTCTGATCCTGGCCGCGGCAGGGGTGACGCTGACCGGATGGCTCGTCGCGGGACGCGAGCGCGGGCACTTCGCCGTGATTTCGCTGACGCTGGCCGTGCAGGCGTGCCTGCACGTGAGCTTCACCGTGGCCCAGTCCTCCCGGCCTGCGTCCTCCGCGATGAGTCCGCAGCATCGGGGGCACCTGTTCCTGTGCGGTAACGCGACACCCCAACAGGCGCAGCGCGCATACGACCTCGCGGTCGAAAGCGGGATGACCCACAGCACGCACAGGCCCGCCGCGCACGGCGGGATGACCACGCCGTCCGGGACGGGCGGCATGCATCACATGGACGGCATGACCGGGACGGTGTCTTGGGGCATGCTCGCCGCCCATGTGGTGGCGGCGTTGCTGTGCGGCCTCTGGCTGGCGCAAGGTGAGCGGGTCGCTTTCCGGCTCCTGCGCCTTTTCGCCGAACGGGCCTTCGTCCCGCTGCGCCTGGTCCTCGCCGTCCCACCCCTACCGGCCGCTTGTCTGCGGCCCTGCCGCCCCGCCACCACGGTGCGGCGGCTGCGATCCTGGCTGCTCGTCCACGCTCTGGCCATCCGAGGCCCACCGGGAGTGCCCGCTGTCGCATGACAGCCGGTTTCTCGCCCTGATGCGGCTGCCTGCCGCCGGGCGAGCTTGCCGTACCCGCATATGCGGGACGGCTCCTCCCGCTTTCCCGTCACACCGCCTGACACGGCCCCAGACACGCCCGAGTGCAGAGGCCGGGCCGAGATGTGCTGTGAGGGAGATCCGAGAAAGGACCTCGGGCAATGACTCCTGCCCTGCCCGTGGTGACCGACGACACGGTCACCGCCATCGCCCTTGCCGCCGCCGGCGGAGACGCCGTAGCCGTCGAACGCTTCGTTGAGGCACTCCAGCTCGACGTACGCCGGTTCGTGACCTATCTGGCCAGCGACGCGCAAGCGGCCGACGACCTGACGCAGGACACCTTCCTGCGCGCCCTGTCGAGCCTGCACCGCTTCGAGGGGCGCTCCTCGGCACGGACGTGGCTGCTGTCCATAGCCCGCCGGGTAGTGGCCGACAGCCTGCGCCACGCCGCGGCCCGCCCCCGCATAGCCGACACCGCCGACTGGCAGGACGCCGCCGAGCGCCGCCAGGTCAAGGGGGTGCCCGGCTTCGACGAGGGCGTCGCCGTCATGGACCTCATCGACGCTCTGCCCCGCGAACGGAGGGAGGCGTTCGTACTCACCCAGTTGCTCGGCCTGTCCTACGCCGAAGCCGCCCGGCTGGGTCACTGCCCGGTGGGCACGGTCCGCTCCCGCGTCGCCCGAGCACGCGGAACGCTGGCCGCCGGCCTCGGCTACGTAGCCCCCGCACCGCAGGAAACCGGCGGCCTCCTCGCGGCCTGACCCTCGTCAGTCAGAACGGTGCCGCCGCCCCGACGTCGGGGCGGCACCGTTGTCATCTGCTGAGACGTGGCTGTTCTCACCGCCGAGCGGAGAAAACTCGTCCGGTCGGACGGCCGACCACCGCACCGGACCGCCGGAGGCGGTGAACCACCCTTCGGGAGGAAGGGCCCGCTGTGACGGACAACCGGCTCACGTAGTGGGCGAACGCGCAGGTTGCGACGACAGGTTGGCGAGGTGATGTCGACAACCGCCGCCACGGCGGCCGGAGCGAGCACGTTCGTGCCGTACCAGGTGGCCGACCGGGGGTGAAGGGCCCGATCTCGGTCGGCCGGACGGCCGGGGAGGGGCCCGCCTCGCCCATGGTCGGTGACGGATCGGGGCCGTCTGCCGTGCAGGACCGGCGGAGGCACCGCAGCGTGCAGGGCCGGCCCATGCGGACCGGACATTGCCCGTGATGGCCGAGGACTTGACGACCTCCGGAGCAGGACCTGCCCCGGGGCAGCGGGGCGGTGGTGGGCGTGTATCCGCGTTGAAATCGCGCCGGGTGCGGTCCATGTGGCGTGCGCCACGTGCTCGGCGGGGAACTCGACCGATCTTGTGCCCGACTGCTCTGGAGACGCCGCGATTCCAGGCCGTGGACCACGGTTGTTCGGAGTGAGTGCGGCGTGCCTCGTGCTTCCGGGAGGGACAGTGAGAGAGACCGTAGTAGGCGATGAGGACCTGAGGCGGGGTGCTGAAGCGGTTCGGCGCGGATGGCTTCCGCCACTTGCGCTGTTCGGCTTCGTTCTGCTGCTGGCCGTGGTGTTCGGGACTTCTTACGCAGTCGGTCATGCGGCGGGTCCCGTGGCGCCGGGGATGCACGGAACCGGGAGCGGAGGCTCTGGGGGCGGTGGATCCGACTTCGGTGACACGAGCGACATGGACGATATGGGCCCGGGTCATGGGAGTGGTGGCTGATGACGTCCGGGACGATGCCTGCCCTGACGGTGACTGACATTTCGGTCGGCGGGATGACCTGCGCGGCGTGTGTACGGCGGGTGGAGAAGAAGCTGTCGAAGCTGGACGGCGTCGTGGCGAGTGTGAACCTGGCGACGGGCATCGCGCGGGTGAGCCATCCCGAGAGTGTCGCTCCGCAGGTGCTTCTCACAGCGGTGGAACAGGCGGGCTACACCTCGCGGCTGACGGAGGCGGACCGGCGGAACGGGAAGGCCGCGGGTGGCAGGGAACAGGCGGCGGAGCGTACGGAGGAGTCCCGGCTGCTGGTCGTGGCCTTGCTGTCGGTGCCGGTGATCGCCTTGTCGATGGTTCCGGGGTTGCAGTTCCGTGATTGGCAGTGGCTGTGCTTCGTGCTGGCCGCGCCCGTAGCGGTCTGGGGTGCCTGGCCGTTCCACGAACGGGCGTTGCGCGGTGTTCGGCATGGCGCGGCGACGATGGATTCACTGGTGTCGCTGGGTGTGGTGGCGTCGTTCGCGTGGTCGGTGTACGCCTTGTTCTTCGGCGGTGCGGGGCAGCCCGGCATGGAGATGTCGTTCTCGCTGGTGCCGACGGAGACGGAAGGAGTGGCGCAGCTGTACCTGGAGGCGGCGGTCGCGGTGCCGCTGTTTGTGCTGACCGGCCGGTTTCTGGAGGATCGGGCCCGGCGCGGTACGGGTGCGGCACTGCGGTCGCTGGCCGGCCTGAGTGTCAAGGATGTCGCGGTGCGTGATCCGCGACGGGGTGAGCGGCTGGTGCCGATCGAGGAGTTGGCGGTCGGTGCTGAATTTCTGGTGCGTCCGGGCGAACGCGTGGCGACCGACGGCGCAGTGGTCGAGGGGAACTCGGCTGTGGATCACGCGCTGGTGTCGGGTGAGAGCGAGCCCGTCGAAGTGGGGCCGGGCGATACGGTGATCGGGGGCGGGGTCAACGCCGGCGGACTGCTGGTCGTGCGTGCCACAGCGGTGGGAGCCGACACGCAGCTGGCGCGCATCACCCGGATGGTGACCGACGCGCAGGCCGGCAAGGCGCGTGCACAGCGCCTGGCCGATGCGGTGGCCGGGGTGTTCGTCCCGGTGATTCTGGTGCTGGCGGTGATGACGCTGGGGTTCTGGCTGGGGGCAGACGCCGACACACAGCCAGCGATCACGGCGTGCGTCGCGGTCCTGGTCGTGGCGTGCCCCTGCGCGCTGGGTCTTGCCACGCCGACGGCGCTGATGGCGGCGACAGGCCGCGGTGCGCAACTGGGTGTGCTGGTCACCGGGGCGCAGGCGCTGGAGGGACTGCGGCACATCGACACGATCGTCCTGGACAAGACCGGGACGCTGACTTCGGGACACATGAGCATCGTTCGCGTCACGGCCGTTCCAGACGGTCTGGGAGAGCCGGAGGTGCTGCGACTGGCAGCCGCTGTCGAGGATGCCTCCGAGCACCCCGTGGGCAGGGCGATCACCGCGTACGTCCGCCGCACGGTCGAATCCCTGCCCGCTGTCGAGGGTTTCGCCGCGACACCCGGACGCGGGGTGCGGGGTCGTGTGGAGGGTCGGCTGGTCGAGGTTCTGGCCATTTCCGGAGAGCTGCCCGGCGTCCTTACCGACGCGCTTCGGGACGCCGAGGGCGCAGCGCACACGGCCGTGCAGGTGCGCGTGGAGGGTACGGTGCAGGCGGTGATCGCGGTGGGCGACATCGTGCGTGCCGGCAGCTATCGCGCCGTGGACCGGCTGCGGCGCCTTGGTGTGGAGCCGGTCCTGGCGACCGGTGACCGGGAGGCACCGGCTCGAGCGGTGGCCGCGCAGCTGGCCATCGACACTGTTCACGCCAGATGCTCTCCCGAGGACAAAGTCGCTCTGGTTGCCGCTCTGCGGGAGGAGGGACGCAGGGTTGCGGTAGTCGGCGATGGCGTCAACGACGCTGCCGCGCTCGCCTCGGCGGACCTGGGAATCGCCATGGGGACCGGCACGGACGTGGCGATCGGTGCTGCGGACGTGACGCTGGTGCGCGGGGATATCGACGCGCTGGCCGATGCCGTAGGCCTATCCCGTACCACGCTGACCATAATCCGCACGAACCTGGCCTGGGCGTTCGGCTACAACGTCGTCACCGTTCCGCTGGCGATGGTCGGCTTGCTCAACCCCATGCTGGCTGCCGCCGCCATGTCGGTCAGCTCCGTCCTGGTCGTCGCCAATAGCCTGCGTCTGCGGACCTGGCAACCAGTCCCTGCGCGCGCACGCCAGGCTCGCCAGAGGGTGAGGAGCAGTCTGTGACCGAGACCAATGCGGGAAGCGCCGTCTGCAATGCCGCTTCCTCGGCCATGCACCGGTTCAAGCGGCAGGCGCTGACCGCGGTTGCTCCGATAGGCGCGTGCCTGGTGGCACTGGGAGGGCTGACGGCCTGGACCTCGCTCGGCCATGCCGGCACTCCGCCCGACCTTGAGGTCACCCGCGCGTGGGTGTTCCAGCCGACTGGCGCCACACCGGTCACGGCCGCGTTCTTCCGCATCACCAACAAGGGCGACGGAGCGGACGCGTTGACCGAGGTGACCTCGCCTTCCGTGCGGGGGGCCATCGCCCTGAGCCGGCACCGTATGACACCGCACGGTGCGGCCTTCAGGGAACCAGCCGACCAGATCCGGGTGCCCGCTCTTCGCTCCTTGGACATGACGCCGTCGTCGAGCGATGTCACAGTGCCCGCGGACCGCGATTGGCGGGTGGGCGATGACATCTGGTTCGATCTGCGCTTCGAGCACAGTGACACCCTGCGCGTGAAGGCAGAAGTCGTACGGCCGCAGAATCCCAAGTGAAGGTTTCGTCCGCTCGCGCACGGGGTGCGACCACGACGCCGGCCCTGGTGGGCTCTCACAAATCTGCCATGCGTGTCCTGACGCGTTCCGCGGCCGGATCACGTCCCGATCCTCGATCCCGTCGTCCATGCGGACCTGCGTGCGCGCCGTCATCCGCGGTGTCTCCTGCCGCACGAGGACTTCCGGCGGGCGGCGGGGCCCGTATCGTGCGCGCCGTGCCCCTGGGCGGACGGCCGGAGCCGCGGATGTGTCGGCCTCCGTGCGTGACAGGCTCGCCTTCATGCCCTGAAAGTCCCTTCCGCGTGCTGCTGTGCGCGCGTCGGTCGCCTGTGAGGTCCGCGTCCGTACACTTACGCGTAAGGACGCGGCTGATGACTGAAGGGGACGCCTTGACGAAGCGGGTCGATGGCGCTGCGGCGACACGCATACCGGTGAACCCGGTGATGACCATGATCCTGCAGGCCCGGTCCTTGGAGTCGCGCCTGGAAACTGCCTTGCAGGAACGCGGACTCTCGATGCGTAAGCTCGGGCTGCTGGGCCATTTGGCGTCCGAGCCCGGAATCTCTTTCAGTTCGCTGGCTCGCCGGGCAGGTATTCGGGTGCAGAGTCTGCACCCCATTGTGGAGAGCATGATTACGGCTGGCCTCGTGCAGGCCGTCGGCGGCGTCGGGCAGGGCCGCGCGGCGGTCATGAAGCTGACGAATGATGGTCATGCGGCGTTGCGGAAAGCGGGCACTCTTGTGGCGGAGCTCGACGCCGAGGTCTTCGTCGATGACGACTGGCGGGATCTGCGCGCCGCTCTGGTACGGGTTGGCGAGAGCGAGTGGGCTCGACTCGTGGCGTCACACGAAACCACGGTGTAGCGGCTGGCCCCGGGTTCGCGGCACCCTGTCCGCCCGGTGGCGCATGAGCCTGTTGATCCCGCATTCGGCCGCGTACCGCTGCTTACAGTCGTCTTGCCGAGCCTCGGCTGCCGGCGCCACGCGATCCACACCCGAGGCGGTTCCCGACCCCGTCCGCCGGTACGGGGATGGTGGCCTCAATCCCACGTCTGCGCAGGTAGGAGCCCGAACGGCGTCCGGGAGCGCTCCGCTTCTGAAGTCGGAGTCGCTTCGCTGTAACGCGGTCCTCGTGTCGCAGCGCCCGGTGCATCCCGGCTGCGGCGCGGGCAGAGGTGATGGCGCGGGACAGCAGTACCGGGGGAACTGCCCGCGCCACCGTCGCCAAGCGTCAGGAGAAGAGCTCGGAGACTCGGGCGAGGTGATGCGACGGCCGCCGGGAGGAAGCACCACTCGTACGACTCGTACGACCGGACAAGGCGCGCGGGCCGTGATGTGCGGCTGCGTCATTCATGTGCCTCTCCGGTGCTCATGCGCCTACCTGCGGCCTCAGTTCCCGCCGAAGCGCCTTGCTTTCCGGCGGAAGTCTGGGACTGGCTTTCGGGCAGCGGACGTATTCGCGTCTGAACACGACGTCTGCCGTCCACGAGAAACGCGATCAGTGCGTAAAGGGTGGCAATGAGAATGGCCGCTGAATACGTCAGTGTTCCCGCAGACAGACCGACCTTGCCGATGAGCACGCCGATCAGAATGGTCGGGATGCCGTATGCAAGGTATCCCACGAGATAGATCGCAGAGAAAAGCTCTGCGCGCTCATGCGCGGCAGCGATCGGCGTCAGCGTTCCAAGCGCACCGGAGAAGGCGCACCCGAATCCGATGCCCGCGATAGCCGCCCCGATCAGAATGAGGGGGAAGCTCGCCAGCCACAATGATCCTGCCTCCAGCGTGACCCCCACCAACACGCACATATAACCCAGCGGGACGAGCTTGCGCGATGAAAGGAGGGGGCCGATCACCACTGTTGCGAGCGTCGCCGTCAGTGGCTGGAGGGCGACCAGCAGTCCGTTGATGAGGCCGCCGCGGAGGTGGAACTCGTCATGTGCGATGGATGCTGAGAGGCCGAGCATGAGCCCGGCGGCCATCCAGATCCCGATGAGGCCAGGTGTGACCGCCATGAACGATCGACGGGCAGCGGCAGGAACCCGCAGACGCGGAACCATCGCCGCGACGGCTCCGGGTTCTCTGCTCACGGTCTCGGGGGCGAAGATCAGCGCGACCAGGGCGGTCGAGAAGACGGCCAGAGCGACCGTGAACACCAGCGGGGCCGGCGCGGAGGTCAGTTGCACCGCGACACCGGTGAGAATGGCACCGATACCGAGCCCGCCAAGCGGGGCAATGCTGACCAGCAAAGCTCCGGTGCTCTTGAGGCGCGGCGGGGCGATCTCGCTGATGTACGCGCTGAATGTGCTCGTCGCGATGCCTGTCGCGACACCCTGTACCGCTCGCGCGGAAATGATCATGCCGATGTCGGTCGAAGCCAGGAACAGCGCCATCGCCACCACCTGTACGACGAGTGCGCTGAGCATCATCGGCTTGCGCCCCACGAAGTCGGACAGCGCCCCGACGGTCAGCAGCGTCAGGAGCAGCGTGAGCGCGTAGATGGAGAAGGCCACGGTGAGCTGCCAGGCCGGGAAGCCCCATTGCTGCTGATACAGCACGAGCAGTGGGCTCGGGGCGCCGGCGGCAGCCATCATCGTGAAGAACGAGACGACTGCGGCGACGAAGGCGGCGGGAGCCGGCAGTCGACGCGACGTCATCGCTCGCACCTCGGTGAGCACACTCGTCCACGTTGTTCCGTGCCGAGTTGCCGCATTTTGGCGGGTGACCTTTGCGTTGTACCTCGTAGGGGCGATGGGCACAACCACACGATGGGTCGCTGTCGTGAACACATATCTTTCAGGCTACCTGAAGGTAGAAGATTGTAGGCGGGTGCGCCCCTGGTCGCTGACGGCTGTTGGACGCACCGTCGGACGCGTCGGACACAATGCTGGATGAACGTGCGGGTCGCAGGGCCCTCGGCGCATGAAGTCGTCGACGGGCGAGGTGGAAGCGACCAGCAGGACTGTGACGACAGCGAAGCCGATCGCCGGCATCGCGAAGAACAGGCCGGCCGCGTCATCACCTCCCGTCGCGTGGTCGGCTGGGTGACAGCCGACCACCCGCGGACCGAACTCGTCGCCGAGGCCCTCCTCGTTCTTCGCCACCGCAAAGAGGGAGTTGCTCACCACGAACTCCTGGCCCAGCAGGGCCGCCGCCCGCACCGCGAACTTCGGTTTCATCGAGGTCCGGCACAACCTGAACCTGCTCCTCAGCAGCCTCGACCACCGCGGTCCCGCCGGACACGAGACCCCACTCTCAGCCTGACCACCACACCGATGGTGTCCGTCAAAGCGGGACAAGCTCAGGGCTGCTGGTGACCATGGCCTCCCCGACGCCTGTCTCTCCCGGTCTCTCCCCCGCTCGCCACGATGCGCTGACTCGGCGGACTCGTCAGCTGGTCGCGGCGACGATCACTTACTGCTTCCCCGAGGCGATCGTCGCCTTGAGCGCCGGCCTGCGCGCCTCCTTGACCGAGGCCACTGCCCACCTGGTCCCGCCGGCGCGTGGCTCCGAGTGCATGGCGCAGGCGCGGCGGAAACGGAGGTGGGGTCCGGAAGCCGCCACAGCGCCGGGGCCCATCTCGCGCGCCCCCTTTACGGCGGAGGTGCTTCCGGCTGGGCGGTTGCGCAGCCTCCCCTCCCGACACGAGAAGCCGTCCGCCGCTGCCCTGCTACACCTTCGCGAACCTTCCCGTCGCTGCTCCTCTCCCCCACGGCGTACTCGCCGGCGTTGCGCGGACCGGATGCCGGTCGGCGGGCAGGCTCCGCATTCGGCCGACGTGGCATAGCCGTGCACGGACACACCTACGCCGTTGGGGGGCCCGCTGGGTCGCGATGGTCGGCCTTCATTTTGCTTGCCACAGTGACTGCGGCGAGGACGAGAAGCGCGGCGTCGACACCGAGAGCGGTCCTCAGCGCGGTCAACGAGTGGAATCCTCCCGCCGCGGTCGCGATGGCGGACAGGACCGGCGCACCGAGCGCGATGGCCACCTGCTGAGTCATTGTGGCCATGCCGGTGGCGAGTCCTTGTTCACGATCCGCAAGCCCTGACGTCGCCGCCACCATGAACGCCACGACCGCACAGACGTGACCCATCGCCTGCAGGAACGCTGCCGCCCCGAAGAGCCACAGAGACGCATCGCCCCGGCCGATGAGGACAAGCGTGGCGATGAAACCTCCTTGCACGGTCAGCCCGGCGGCCGCTGTGAAGCGAACGCTGCTCGCTCCGATGATTCGCGGGGCCAACGTGCCGCCGATGATCGCGCCGACACCCTGAGCGCCGAATGTAAGTCCTGTCTGTAGAGGATTCAGACCCATGATGTTCTGCAGGTACATCGTCGAGAGGAACACCAGTCCGGTTTCCAGGAGGAAGGTGGCCAGGCCGGCGACATGGCCGAACAGCACGAGGCGATGGCGAAGCAACGACATCGGGACCAGCGGGGCCGGATGATGTCCCTCCGCCCGGACGAACACGCCGATGAGGACGATCGAGACCAGGAGAAGCACGAGTCCGACGACATCGCCGACGCCCTCCGCACCGAAACGCGTGGCTGCGTATACGAGCGCGATCAGGCCAGCGGTGATCAGCACGGCGCCTCTGGCGTCAAGCTTCCCCAGCGCTCGTTCCGCCGGCTCGCGGAGGACGAAGGGCCCGACCGCGACAACGAAGATCGCGACGGGAACATTGATCAGGAAGGCCCATCGCCAGGAGAGCACATCCGTGAGGACCCCTCCGAGGATCGCGCCGGCGGTAAAGCCGAACATCAGCATGACGCTACTGAGCCCCAGGGCGCGACGGCGTAGTGGGCCGTCCGGAAACGCGACCGTGAGAAGAGAGAGGGCGGCAGGAGTGACGGCCGCGGTCGCAAGCCCTTGCAGGACACGGGCGACGATGAGCACGGCCGGGGACTGTGCGAACCCGCCGAGCAAGGATGCTGCCGCAAGGACGGTCATCCCGATGAGGAACATACGACGCCGACCGACATAGTCGGCGAGTCGCCCGAACAGCAGCATGAAACCCGCCGCGCAGACGGCAAATGACGTGGCAATCCACTGAACGTTCGAGGATGCGAAGCCGAGGCTGGTCCCGACGTCCGGAAGCGCGACGTTCAGGATCGAGAAGTCCACGGACAGCATGAACTGCGATGCCAGGAGCAGCACCAGCACCAGCCGCTGCCGCGACGAGGCAACGGCCGGGTAGCGCCCTTCGGCGGGCACGTCGGATGGAGAAGCCTCAGCGGCTTCGGCGGAATTGTTCATGCCGGCCAGCGTCGATCTGCCCAGGTGGAACGGCCAGGCCCCCGACTTGCGTACCACTAGCGGCGCGTACTACCAGCAGGGTCACCCACTCTACTTTCAGTCTGCCTGTGAGTGAGGGACAGTGGGCCTATGGCACCGGACTCAGACGACACCGCAAGTTCAGCGATCACCGCGCGCTTCGGGAGCTTCTTGCGCAGCCGCCGAGCCGCACTCAGTCCTTCCGTTGCCGGGGTGCAGTCGTACGGCCTCCGGCGCGTGCCGGGCTTGCGCCGGGAGGAACTGGCCCGGCTTGCCGGTGTGAGCGTGGCCTACTACACGCGGCTGGAGCAGTCGGAAAGCGCCGAGAGCGTCTCGGAGCAGGTCATCGGCGCACTCGCGCACGCCCTGCAGCTCTCCGCCGCAGAGCACGCTCACCTGCAACGCCTGGCTCGCCCCTCGCTGACCCGCAATGTCGACCGAGCCGCCGACGGCGCCCGCGGGACAGCCGTTGCGCTCGTCAAAGACGCACCTGGTCCCGCCGTGATCCTCGATCACCGCAACGACGTACTGGCATGGAACCCGCTCGGCCATCTCCTCCTCGCGCACGACCTGGAGTACGAACGCCCCGAGCAGGCCGGACCACGGATCAACATGTCACGGCGGTTCTTCTTGCAACCGGGTGCGAGGAACCTGTACGCCGATCCGCCCGCGATGGCAAGGTCGATGGTCGGCTTCCTGCAGTACTCGTCGAGTCTTCATTCTGGCGATGCCCAACTGAGCGCTCTCGTCGGAGAATTGATACAGAGAAGCGAAGACTTCGCGTGTTTGTGGGCGCAGTATCCGGTGACCGACTGTGGATTTGGCGTGGAAAATTTCCGTCATCCCTTGGTCGGAAGGATGGAGTTGCACTACGAGGCGCTGCGGTTGCCGGGCGCCGACCACCGAATAATGATGTATCGGGCGGACTCGGATTCGCCGTCAAGCGATGCTCTCGCGATTCTCGCCACATCATTCAACGGTATTCCCCATGACGCCTTTGTGTCGTCGCCTGGGAGAGGCAAATACTTCGTGCATCGCCCGAGTGCCGCTCGCCCGTGAATTTCTCCTCGCGCAGGCAAGCCATTGAGGGTCCTAACTCCTAGAACCGCAAAGGCGGTCCGATGATAACGCGGTGCACATGGACGCCCCATGGACGACTAGAAGTCTTCGCCCTCGCCAGCAGAACTCCATACCGCAGCACCACGAAAGGGCAGATAACATGACGGATTTCGATCTTCGCGAGTTCTACATCGGCTACGGGAACGCACTGAATGAGCGTCGCTACGACGATGTCGAGAAGTTCGTGGCTGACAAGGTCGTACTGAACGGCCGGGTCAGCACTCGGGAGGAGATGATCGCCAACGTGAAGGCCACGGTTGCGGCGGTTCCGGACTTTCGGTGGGAGCTCGACGAGTTCCTCGTCGACGGTGAACGCATCGCAGCACGTGTCACCAACACCGGCACCCCCGAGAAGGAGTGGATGGGGGTGAAGCCGACCGGGCGTTCGTTTCGCATCGTCGAGCACACGATGTACCGGGTCACCGACGGCAGATTTGTCGAAATGAACTGGCTGCACGATGCCGCCGACGCTGCCCGGCAACTCGGCACAGACGCCGCCTGATCTCCCTTCTCCGAGACCCCTGCCCGGCCGGCACGGGTCTCGGAACATTCGAAACGACCGATTCGGCGTATCGCAGGTTCTCGCAGCAGGACTCCCGCGATGACGGGAACCAGCCGCCTCGGTGGAGCGACTACTCGTGAGGTACGGCGACGGTTCGTTCGCTTGCCATGGAGCACTGAGGAGAGCCGATGCGTATGAGGGCGCCGCTGATGGCGGGTATGTCCCTGCTTTGTCCCCTACTTGTGACTGGATGCTCCGGCAGCATGGACGGTGACAGCGGCACTGCCGGCAGCACGCAGGCCGCCGAGGGCTTTCCGGTCACGGTCAGCGACTGCTCCGGCAGCACGACGACGTTCGCCAAGGCGCCCGCCAAGATCGTCACAAGCAATGCCTCCAGTCTTGAGCTGCTGCTGAGGCTGGGGGCGGGGTCGAGAGTGAGCGGCACGGGATGGCCACCCGGCCGAGGCACGATGCCTGCCGCTCTGGACGCACAGGCGCAGAAGGTGAAGGTACTCAGCCGCACGGTCATACCCAAGGAGAAGCTGCTGGGCTCCGGGGCCGACCTCTACATCAACACCTTCGGTGCCATGAAAATGGGTGGCGGCGGGATGGGCGACGTCCCCAGCGAGAAGGAGTTCGCCGCAGCAGGCATCAAGCAGTTGCAGCTCAAGACCACGGCGTGCGCCGCAAAAGCGGACAGGCCCGTGACCGACCTGGCGGCCGTGGAAGAGGACATCACATCGCTGGGAGCCGTCACGGCAACCGCTGACCGTGCCCGCGCCCTGGTCGACGGCATGCGCGCAAAGGTCGATGCCGTACGGAAAGCGGTCGGCACCGTGCCGATGAGCAGGCGGCCCACGTACTTCCTGTTCGACTTCGATGCCGGGACCAAACAGCCCACCGTCGTGTGCAATCGGCAGATTGCCCACGCCGTCATCACGCTGGCCGGAGCCCGCGACATCTTCGCTGACTGCGACGACGACCGTCGTCAGGTCGGCTGGGAAGACGTGGTTGCCAAGAACCCTGACTGGATCCAGATCGCGGTGCACAACCACGGCAGCGCGTCCGCGAACAAGAGGGCGTTCGACGACGCGCACACGTGGTTGCGTACCAACGCCGCCACTAAGGAGCTCAAGGCCGTGCGGGAGGGACACCTGCTGCGCATCGGCCTGGAACGCTCCACGATCGCCGGCGTGGCAAACGCCGACACGGTCGAGGAGATCGCCAAGGCCCTGTATCCGGACAAGGTTCGCTGACGTGCTCGACCAGCGGAGTGCGACGAAAGACCGCGCTGAGGGGTGGCGATCCCTCCGCCGGATGCCGGCGGGGCCGCTCGCGGTGTTCCTGGCGATGGCGTTGATAGCGATTCTTACCTCCGCCGTCGCCCAGGGCTCCACGTCGATCCCGGCCGGCGAAGTGTGGGCCGTCGTCTGGCGCCATCTCTCCGGGGAGGCGGCCCGGCCTGGCACCGACGACCTGATCGTGTGGCAGCTGCGGCTGCCGCGCGCCCTGATGGCTGCCCTCGTCGGAGCCGGACTCGGACTCGTGGGAACCGCCATGCAGGCCCTGGTGCGCAACCCACTGGCCGACCCGTACTTCCTAGGCGTGTCCAGCGGTGCTTCACTGGCCGCCGTCACCTCCATTGTCCTCGGTCTGGGAACCGGAGGATTCCTGGGCCTGGGCCTGTCCGGTGCCGCCTTCGCCGGAGCCCTCGTCACCTTCGCACTGGTCTGGGCCATCGCGCGGCGCGGCGGACGTTTCGCGCCCCTGCGCTTGGTCCTGGCTGGTGTGGCCATCGGACAGTTCCTGTCTGGAATCACCAGCTACCTCGTCCTGCAGAGTGAGGACGAGCAGCAGACTCACAGTGTCCTGTTCTGGCTCATGGGATCCTTCAGTGGCGCTTCCTGGCCCCTCCTCGCAGCCCCAGCAGTCGCTGTTCCCGTCGTGTTCCTGCTGCTTCAGGCCCGTGCACGCGCCCTCAACGCCCTGCTGATGGGCGATGAGAGCGCCGCCGGCCTCGGGGTCGATGTCGTCCGGCTGCGCCGGGAACTGTTCACCCTCACCAGTTTGCTGACCGGCGTGCTCGTTGCCGTGTCCGGCGCCATCGGCTTCGTCGCACTGATGGTGCCCCATGTGTGCCGCCTCGTCGTCGGCGGGGAACACCGGCGTCTGCTGCCGATCTCCGCCCTTTTCGGGGCTGTCCTTCTCGTCGCCGTGGACCTGGTCTGTCGCGTCGTACTGGACACCCAGGAACTTCCGGTCGGCGTCGTCACCTCACTCATCGGCGCTCCGACCCTGCTCTACCTGCTCAACCGCCGACTGGCCAAGGAAAGCTGAAGGACACCACGTGAGGATCGACATCCAGAACCTGCACGTCGCCTACGCCGGACGTACCGTCGTAGCAGGCGCTCAGTTGATCGCCGCCGACGGCGAGATCACCGGAATTGTCGGCCCCAACGGCAGCGGCAAGTCCACTCTCCTGCGCAGCGTGTACCGGCACCTGCAACCCCGGGCCGGACGTGTCCTGCTGGACGGCGCCGACCTGACCACCTTTACCGCCAGCCGTGCCGCCCGGCACATCGCCGCCCTGCCCCAGGAACGCGGCGACGACTCCGAACTGACCGTACGCGAAGTGACCGCCATGGGCCGTACGCCCTACAAGCGTGCCTTCGAAGGCGACAACGCCGCCGACAACGACATCGTCGACCGTGCCCTCGCGGACACCGGCATGAAGGAACACGCCGCACGCCGCTTCACCGAGCTGTCCGGAGGCGAGCGCCAGCGCGTGCTTCTCGCCCGCGCCTTCGCCCAGCAGCCCGACGTCCTGGTTCTCGACGAACCCACCAACCATCTGGATGTCCACCACCAGAGCGAACTGCTCGCCCTCCTGCGAGCCCGCGCCTCGACCACCCTCGTGTCACTCCACGACCTCAACATGGCCGCTGCCGTCTGCGACCGGCTCCACGTCCTGCATGCGGGCCACGTCGTCGCTTCCGGAACACCCCACGCCGTACTCACCCCCGAGCTTCTCGCCGAGGTGTTCCACGTGCGGACCGCCGTCATCGAGCACCCGCTGACCGGCGCCCCGCTCATCGCCTACGATCACCGCGGCATGACGACCCCTTCGGCGGTGCACCCGCCTTCCCAGAGGCCGTCCTCATGAGAGCCGCTCATCCGCTCTGGGGGACGTTTGTCCGCCTGAGCGAGGACGACACCGATGACGGCTGCGCGCACGGAGGTGCCGGTGTCATGTCCAGGAAGGTTGTGGACGGGTGAGGCAGGTCGCGGCTGAGGCGTCTCGAACAGGCCCACCCCGCCCCCGGACCGCACCGAACGCCGGATGATCAAGGTCCGCGTGTCGACGTACGACTCGTCCAGCCATACTCCCCCGGCCCTCACGCCGTCCCATGCGACCGGGGCGACCAGCGTCGTCACCACGGGCTCGTGCCCGTCCAGGAACCAGACCTCCGCGTCGAGACCGAAATGCTTCGGACGGAACTCCTCGATACCCTGCGCCTCGATACCCCGAGACCGTCAGCACCGGCGGAAGTCCTTGACCCGGCGAACCTTGGCGGTCACAGCACTGGCAAGGTCTCTGCGGGACCGCCCCGGCTCGGGGTGGACGGCAGGTCGTCCGATGCGCTGACGGGTAGCGGACCCGGCCGCTGGTGATCAGCCGCCGGGGTGTCCGCCGTCAGGGCGCCCCAGCGCGGGGCCGAGCTTCGTCGCGATGTCGGTGAGGATCTGTACGTAGTCCTCGTGCCGGAAGGTGAACGGCAGCGCGAACGCCACCTCGTCCACCTCGCGGAACCCCGCGTGCGCGTGCAGCCGCTCGGCGATCTCCTCGCTGGTGCCCACCAGATCCGGCGCGAACAGCAGCCGCGCCGGACCCTGCGGTGAGGCCGTGCGGGGCAGCCGGGCGGCGGCGAACTCGGCGTACCGCGCCCGCTGTCCGGCCGTCGCGGAGTCGGTCGGGATCACCACCAGACCCTGGGAGACCCGGGCCGCCGCCCCCTCGGGGTGCCGCGCGCGGAACTCCCGGATCTGGGCCGCCTGGATCGCCGCGAAGTCCAGCGGGGCGTCGGGGTCCTCGGCCTTGACCACACTGCTGGTGAGCAGGTTCATGCCCTGCTCACCGGCCCAGCGCGCCGAGGCCAGGCTGCCACCGCCGTACCACATGCGTCGGGAGAGGCCGGGAGAATGCGGCTGGACGGTGTCGGAGTACTCCTCGAAGCCTTCGGCGCCCTTGAAGTTGGTGGCCGGCTCACCCGCGACGAGGTCGAGGAGCCGGCGCACTCGCCCGTACCCGAAGTCCTCCGCCTCGGCGGAGGCCGGGTAGAGCGCCTCCTTGACCTGGTCGTAGTGGATCGGCGGTCCGGCGCTGACCCCGGGATTGAGGCGGCCGCCGGAAAGCACGTCCACCGTGGCCAGGTCCTCGGCGAGGCGCAGCGGGTTCTCCCAGCCCAGCGGGATCACCGCCGTGCCCAGCTCGATGCGCCGGGTGCGCTGCGAGGCGGCCGCGAGCACGGCGACAGGCGACGAGATGCCGTACTGGAGGTGCCGGTGCCGCAGCCAGGCGCTGTCGAAACCCAGCCGCTCCCCCAGCTCGATGATCTCCAGCGTGTCGGCGTGACCCCGGGCGGGCTCCGCCGGATCGAACAGCCCGATCGTCAGAAACCCCAGCTTGCGCAGTGGACGCGACATGGACGCCACGGCCTCCTCCCCCACTCGGACGGTACTCGAAGCGCTCCGGCCGCACTCGGCCGGAACAAGGTCGATTATCGCAGCCGGATGTGACAACCGCGTGATCGGAATGACGGCGCAGCCGTCGAACACGGCTCCGGGGCGAGGTTGAGCTGACTCTGCGCGCTCTGCGGCGCCCGCGCGAACTCGGTGTCGACGGCGCACTCGTAGGTGAGTATCCCGCTTCCGGGTCACCGGGAGGAGCGCGGCCTGCCGGTGCCCCGCCGGCAGGCGCGGTCCGCGGCGTGGCGACGTGCTCAGCCGTTCAGCCGCATGAGCCCGGCGGTGTTCCGTCGTACAGCCCGGAGTCGGCACGGCCGTTGGTGACGCTGCGCAGGTAGTAGCCGCAGGTGGGGCGCTGGGCGAAGTCGAACGTGGCGCCCGGCTCCAGGTGCCAGATCTTGAAGTTCCTGTACGTCAGAGACTGGCCTGAGACGGCCCTCTCGGGCTGGTGGTCGGCGAGGACGACGTAGGCGTCGGCGCCGTAGAGCGTCGCTCTGCCCTGCGCGTCGAGGTAGAGCGAGCCACCGCCTTCGTTCACGCCCACGCCCCACGCCTTGCCCCCTGCCGTCAGGCGGTCCTTGACCGCTCTCGCGGTGAAGGACATCAGACGGCCCATCCGGTCGCGGGCGACGAAGTGGGAGTCGTTGATGGTGTCCGCGTAGTGGGGCCAGGAGAACATGCCGGTGGTGAAGGTGGCGTACGAGTCGTAGGGGTCGGCGAGCGCCTCACTGCTGGTGATGCTGCCCCTGCAGGCGTCGTACACGATTGGGCTGTTGATGTGGGTGCCGGCGCTGCCGCCCCCGGCTCCGCCGCCCTTGGCGACGACGGACCTGACCGACGCCTGGAGGCCGGTGCCCTTCCACGCCGTGTAGCGGCACTGGTCGCCGCCGGCGAAGTAGACGAACTCCGCGTTGCGGATGTCCTGGTTCACCTGTGCGTTGTTGCCGTCCGACGTGGCGGTGAGGGTCCAGGTCGTACAGGAGTTGACGCCCTGGAGACCCATCACGGTGTCGCACTCGGGGGTGGCGCTGCCGGACGAGGGGGCCGAACCCGCCAGGACCACGACGTCGAGGCTGCCGCTCCCGCCGCGGACCGCGTCGATCGCGCGGCCCATGGACGCGGCGACGACACCACCGTCGCCGTTCATCGTGAAGGCGGGGCCGGACCAGGAGGCGCGGCTCGCGTCGGCAGCGCTGCCCAGGCGGACCCGGTCGGCCCGCGCCTGGGCGGGCGGCGCCGCGAGTCCCGCGCAGGTCAGGGCGAGTATGGAGGCCAGCAGCGCCGTGCGCAGGGCACCGCGGCCGTCGGAGAGGGATTTCACGGAGTCTCCTTCCGCTCGCACCTCTTGGCGCGGCGTCGGTACGCCGATCACGTCCAGAGGCGAACTCGGAACATACAAGTCGGGCTTCGTCGACGCCATATGTAATCGAGGAAATCTCTTGCCTCAGCGCGATGAAGCGGCGCGTTGCCCTTGTTCTGACTGCCATATGGAGCTTCATGCCGGTCGCTGCCGCGCGTTATCCGAACGTAACGAGCGTTACATCTAGGCAGACCTGCATGCGGGATGTAATTTCCGTGCTCGTACAGCCCGCCGGCTCCGCCGCAAGCGAAGAGAGACCTCCGTGACTTCCAGATCCGCATCGCGCCATCTCGTTCCGGCCGCTGCCACCACAGCGCTCGTCTGTCTCCTCGGAGCATGCGGCAACGACTCCGGCGGCACGGGCGGCGAAGCCCCCGCCTCACTGAAGATCGCCGGGGTCACGGTCAAGAAGGACGCCCGGCTGCACGCCTCGCTGCCGGACCCCGTCAGGAAGGCGGGTACCGTGCGCGTCGCCACCGACGTGCCCTACGCACCCTTCGAGATGTTCGTGAAGGAGGGCGGCAGCGAACTGACCGGTCTGGACTACGACTTGGGGCAGGCGCTGGGAGCCCGGCTCGGCGTGACCCTCAAGTTCACCCCGCAGAAGTTCGACGGCATCGTCCCGGCGATCCAGGCCGGCAAGTTCGACGCGGCGATGTCGGCGATCACCGACAACAAGGAACGTCAGCAGGTCGTCGACTTCGTCGACTACTCGCAGTCGGGTTCCGGGATTCTCGTCGCCGAGGGCAACCCGAAGAAGATCGCGACGCTGGACGACCTGTGCGGCCGCAAGGTCGCCGTGCAGGCCGCGACGAACCAGCTGAAGCTGCTCAAGGCCCACCAGAAGGAATGCGGTGGCAGGGAGCTGGAGATCCAGACGTACCCGAAGGACTCCGACGCCCAACTGGCGCTGCGCTCCGGCAAGGTGGACGCCGAGGTCCTGACGAAGCCCGCCGCCGGCTGGACCGCGAAGACCGCCGACGCGGGCCACGCCTTCGACCTGGTGGAGGACCCCGGGGCGCCCGGCGGCTACAACGCCTCCCCCAACGGCATCGCGATATCCAAGAAGCTGCCGGGGCTGACCGGCGCCGTACAGAAGGCGCTGCAGTCACTCATCGACGACGGCACCGTGAAGAGGATCTACGCCAAGTACGGGGTCGCCTCGATCGCCCTGAAGAGCGCCACGAAGAACGCGGCGGTGGACTGATCATGACCACCGCTTCCGTCACCGCGGGCACATCCCGCACCGATGCCCCGCCGCCCGGCGAGCCTCGGATCGTGCCGGTCCGGCACTGGGGCCGCTGGATCGCGGCGCTCGCCGCGCTGTGGGCCGTCGGCGGCCTCATCGGCTCACTCGCACGCAATGCCAACCTGCACTGGGACCTCGTCGGGGACTACCTCTTCAAGGGGCTGATCTTCGACGGCCTGGCCACCACACTGTGGCTGACCGCGGCCGCGATGGCGCTCGGCCTGGTCCTGGGCACGTTGCTCGCCGTACTGCGCCTGTCGCGGAATCCGGTGCTGTACGGCCTGTCGACGCTGTTCGTCTGGGTCTTCCGGGGCACGCCGCTGCTCGTCCAGATCATCTTCTGGGGGTACGCCGCCGCCCTCTACAAGAAGGTGCTGATCGGTGTCCCGTTCACCGACATCACCTTCTTCAGCGGGGACACCAACGCCCTTCTCACCCCGTCGGTCGCCGCGCTGCTGGCACTCGGTCTCAACGAGGCCGCCTACGCGAGCGAGATCGTGCGCGCCGGTATCCAGTCCGTCGATCCGGGACAGACCGAGGCCGCCCACTCACTCGGCATGCGGCCGGCCCTCACCATGCGCCGGATCGTTCTGCCGCAGGCGATGCGCGTGATCATCCCGCCGATGGGCAACGAGACCATCAACATGCTGAAGATGACCGCGCTGGTGTCGGTGATCGCCGCTCATGACCTGATGTCGAACATCCAGGACGTGTACGCGCAGAACTATCAGGTCATCCCGATGCTCATGGTCGCCAGCCTCTGGTACCTGGCACTGGTCACTCTGCTGAGCCTGCCGCAGGCGTGGCTGGAACGCCGCTACGGCCGCGGCCGGTCCGCCGGCCGTGTGTCACCGCTGACCCGCCTGTTCTCCGGCGGTGTCCTCGCTCGCAGACCCGCGACCGCCCAGACCGACACGAACGAGACAGCGAAGGGTCCGGCATGACCACCGCCTCACCGACCGCGCACGGCGCCACACCGACCGGGGCCGAGCCGATGGTGCGCGCCGAGGGCGTGCGCAAGAGCTTCGGCCGCCTGGAGGTGCTCAAGGGCATCGACCTGACCGTGGAACCCGGTCAGGTGTGCTGCCTGCTCGGGCCCTCCGGGTCAGGCAAGTCGACCTTCCTGCGCTGCGTCAACCACCTCGAAAAGATCGACGGCGGCCGTCTGACCGTGTCCGGAGTGCCCGTCGGCTACCGCGAACGCGGCGGCAGCCTGTACGAGTTGCGCGAACGCGAGGTGGCGGAGCACCGGCGCTCCATCGGCATGGTGTTCCAGCGTTTCAACCTCTTCCCGCATCTGACCGCTCTGGAGAACGTGACCGAGGCGCCCCTGCGGGTGGCACGTCGGCAGCGGGCACAGGTCCGCGAGGAGGCGATGGAACTCCTGGACCGTGTCGGCCTCGCCGACCGGGCGCGGCATCACCCCGCCCAGTTGTCCGGCGGCCAGCAACAGCGCGTCGCGATCGCCCGAGCGCTGGCCATGAAGCCGCGGCTCATGCTGTTCGACGAGCCGACCTCCGCCCTCGATCCGGAGCTGGTGGGTGATGTCCTGGACGTCATGCGGTCCCTGGCCGAGGACGGCATGACCATGATGGTGGTCACCCACGAGATCGGCTTCGCCCGCGAGGTGGCCGACACCGCCGTCTTCATGGACGACGGAGTCGTGGTGGAAGCGGGCGATCCGCGGATCGTACTGACCCGGCCGCGGCAGGAGCGCACCCGTGCCTTCCTGTCGAAGGTCCTGTGAGCGCCCCGGTCGCCGGCCGTCCCACCACGGACAGCCTGCTGGCGCACACCCGCACCTCCCTCCCCCGCTATCTCGACGAACTGGCGCAGCTGGTCGCGGTGGACTCCGGCTCGTACAGCGCCGACGGCGTCAACCGCGTCGCCGACTGGGTCGAGGGCCGCATGCACGGGCTCGGCTTCACCGTGGAGCGGCTGTCCGGGGGAACGCTGCCCACGGGGCAGGCCGCCGGAGACGTTCTCGTGGCACGCCGGGCGGGCGCGCTCGCCCACGTGGACGGCGCGCGCCGTATCCTCCTGGCCGGCCACATGGACACCGTGTTCGACGACGGGACCGCAGCGGCGCGTCCCTTCACCCTGGGGGGCGATCACGCGTACGGCCCCGGCGTGAGCGACGACAAGGGCGGCCTCCTCGCCGGTATCCATGCCGTCGACGCGCTCGACGCGCTCGGCTGGGACCAGTACGCCGAACTCGTCCTGCTGGCGACGCCCGACGAGGAGATCGGGTCACCGGTGAGCCGGCCGGTGACCGAGGCCGCCGCGGCCGCGGCCGACTGCGCGCTGGCACTGGAGTGCGCGCGGGAGAACGGTGACCTGGTCATCGCCCGCAAGGGGGTGGCCGATCTCCGCGTCACGGTCACCGGCCGCGCCGCGCACGCCGGGATCGAACCGGAGCGGGGCGCCCACGCCGCCCTGGCCGCGGCCCACCTCGTGGTCGCGCTCCAGGCCCTGAACGGCCGGTTCCCGGACGTGAGCGTCAACGTCGGTGTGGTACGGGCCGGTTCGCGGCCCAACATCGTGCCCGCCGAGGCGGAGCTGCACGTCGAGATCCGGTCGTCGAGCGCACACGGCCTCGACGACTGCCGCCGGGCGGTCGAGGACCTGGCCCGGACACCGTCTGTTCCCGGCACCCGCACGGTGGTGGAGGTCACGGACGTGTGCCCGCCGATGGAGGACACGGCGCCGGTCCGCCGGCTCGCCGAGACGGCCCTCCGGGTCGGAGCCGCGCTCGGGCTGCGGGTCGGCACGGCCGCGACCGGCGGCGTCGGGGACGCGAACATCATCGCCGGGACCGGTACCCCGGTCCTTGACGGACTCGGGCCCGTGGGCGGCGGGGACCACGGACCCGACGAGTGGTTGGACGTGTCTTCGGTCCCCGGGCGCGTCGCTCTCCTGGCCGCGCTGATCACCGAGTTCGGCGACACACACGGCGGCCCACGCCTGTGACCTGCCCGCGCGGCGGCCCGTGTCCGTGACCCTCCCGCGTCCCGGCCGACGCGCGGCAGCCCGGGAAAGCACCGTCCCCCGCACCATCGCCCCCGCGCGACCCGCGTGTACGGCGCGCGCGGCCCACCTCTCTTCCCAGGAGCATTCCGCGATGAGCACACCTTCGAAGCACCGTCCGCCGCGTGGCGTCCGCCGCACCGTCGGCGCGGCCGGTCTCGCCGTCTGCCTCGGCTTGATCGGCGCGAGCCCGGCCCCCGCCGTCCCGTACGGTGCGGCGCCCTCGCACCACGGTCCCGGCTCGCTCGTCCTGGTGGGCGGCGGCCTCAAGGACGACAACGCCCGGGTGTACGGGGAGATCGTCCGCCGCGCGGGCGGCCCCGGACGAGCCCGCATCGGCATTCTGACCGCCGCGTCCGTGCCCCCCGGTCAGGACCCGGACGCCGGCGATCCCGCCAAGTGCAGCAACTCCGAGTGCAACGGCGCCTATTACGCGGATCTCTTCCGACGCCACGGGGCTGCGGACGCCCAGTGGGTCCCGGTGGACCTGGACCACATCGCCAACGCCGACTCCGACGCGGTGGTCACGCAGATCAACTCGATGACCGGGTTCTTCTTCGGCGGCGGCGATCAGTACCGGTACGTCACCACGCTGCTGCACGGCGCACGGCACACCGACTCCAAGGTGCTCGCCGCGATCCGCGCCAAGCTGACCGGCGGCGCCGTGGTCTCCGGCTCCAGCGCCGGCGCCCAGATCGCGTCCGGCCCCGACATGGTCACCGGCGGCGATTCCTACCCGGCGCTGCGGGACGGCAGCAGACCCGGGTACTTCGACGACCCGACCGTCCTCGGCTATCTGCCCCGGGGCGGTTTCGGCTTCCTGCGCTCGGGGCTGCTCGACACCCACACCGGGACCACGGGACGCGAGGGGCGCGCGCTGCGCCTGGCCGCCGACACCGGCCACGACATCGTCTACGCCCTCGACGAGGACACGGCCCTCGTCGTCGACCGTCCGGGCAGCGGGCACGAGCGGGTGGGTGTCATCGGCAGCCAGGGCGTCAGCGTCCTGAACCTGTCCGCCGCCCGCGAGGGAGAAGGGCCAGCGGGCTGGCACCTGCACAACGCCCGCTACAGCTACCTGACATCGGGCGACAGCTACGACCCCCGCACGGGAAAGGTGGCCGCGCCGGGCAAGCGCCGGCTGGCCCCGGCCCCGTACGGACCGGTGCCGCCCAACACGGACGTCTTCTACTCCCCCGACAACGTCGCGGGCACGCCGTACAGCCTGCGCACCACGGCCCGCGCACTGGCTGCTTCCGCGCGTCGCTCCGCCACCGCGACGACGTACGAGAGCGGGCCCCGGTTCACCGTCACCCTGACCGAACCCCGCGGCTTCCGACCGCTCAGCGCGGACGGAACCACGCCGCAGACGCTGCTGGACCTGCGCCTGGACCTCGACTCCGACGCCGGCACCGACTGACCCGGCGACGCCCGCAGCGTTAGTCTCGACGCACCGCTCACCCCGCAAAGGAACGTTCCATGGCCAAGGGCACCCTCGCCGACCAGATCCGCCAGCAGCTGGGGGAACTCAGCCCCGCGGAGCGCAGGGTCGGCAGGGTGCTCCTCGCCGACTACCCCGCCGCCGGTTTCGAGACGGTGGCCGTCGTGGCCGAACGGGCCCGGGTCAGTGCCCCGACGGTGCTGCGGTTCGTGGGGCGCTTCGGATTCCGGGGCTTTCCCGACTTCCAGTCCGGTCTGCGCGCGGAGCTGGAGGAGCGCAGCGCCTCTCCCCTGTCCCTGTACGAGGCGGCGGGCCGGGGAGCGAGCGAGCAGGAAGGCGACGAGAGCCTGCTGAACCAGGGCCGTCGGGTCTTCACGGCGGCGCTCGCGCAGACCTACGACGAACTGTCCCCGCATGACCTGGAGCGCGCCGTCGAGCTGCTGAGCGACCCTAAGCGACGGATCACGCTCACCGGCGGCCGCTTCACCGCCCACCTGGCCGGGTATCTGGCGCTTCATCTGATGCAGTTGCGCGACGGTGTCTCGGTGCTGTCCGAGCGCACCGTGGAACGGACCGCGGCCATGACGAGCTGGGGACGCCGTGATGTCCTGGTCGTCTTCGACTACCGGCGCTACGAGCCGGACAAGGCGGCGCTCGTCGAGCTGCTCCACGAGCGGGGCGGCCGGGTCGTCCTCTTCACCGACCCCTGGCTGTCGCCCGCCGCCGCCCATTCCGAGGTGGTGCTTGCCGCCCAGGTGACCACCCCCTCCCCGTACGACAGCCTGGTGCCGACCATGGCCGTGATCGAGACGGTCGTGGCCGGCCTGGTGCGCGCCCTCGGCGAGGAGGCCCACACCCGCCTCAAAGAAGGCGAACGGCTCGCGCGAGCCACGGGTCTGCTGTCCTAGAGCGACACCCAGGTCGGTACTGCTGCCTCGTCCGGCGCCCATCTCGGGGGCCCGGACGGCACGCGCTGGACAGGCGACGCCGTCGCCGTCATCGTCGCCGGCTGCGGCGGCGGGACTGACCTTCGCGGTGTGCCTGATCGTGGTCATGCTCGCCCCTTGCCATCGTGATCGGGACGAGGGGATCGGCCACCGTCACCAGCAGCGGATGCTGGACGAGCGCGGCGCTCCACTCCGGGCTGATCTCCGGCCTCAGCGGCCTCCCGGCGCGGTGGTCCCCCAGCGCCGGCACAGGCCGCCGGCAGCATTGCGGCGACGCCTTCAGCGTGGGTTCCTCGCGGCTCTGCCAGCTGCGAATCCGACGGCGTGCCCGTGTGTTGATACCATGGACATGGCAATCGAGTCATCCGCCCGGCGTCCGTACACGGCCGCCAGCAGGCACAGTCGGAGTATCTCATGGCAACACGCCGATCGCGCGCTCGTCGCTCCAGCATCAGGCGTCCTGTCCGGCTCGCCTCATCCCTCGCGTTGTCGCTCGCGGTGGCGGGGGTGGGAAGCGTGGCGGTGTCACGGGCCGCCGTTGTCGATCCGCCCGGGACCTCAGCCAGGTCCGCGTCGAACACGTGCGCCGACAGGACCTTCAGGACCATGACGGCTTCCCAGCGAACAGGTCAGCTCTTCATGGGCTCGGTCAAGCCGTCCGCCCCTGACAGCAGGCGCATCCAGATCATGCGTCAGTACCACGTCGGATCGGTGTTCCTCGCCGGTCGGAGCAAGGCGGGGACCAAGGCCACCAAGAGCCTTGTCAGCGGCCTGCAGGCCAAGGCGGACACCGTGGCCGGGCACCGCGTGGGTCTCCTGGTGTCGACCGACCAGGAGGGCGGCCAGGTACAGGTGCTGTCCGGCCCCGGTTTCTCGACCATCCCGAGCGCACTGAAGCAGGGAAGCTGGACGACGTCGAAGCTGTCCGGGCAGGCCGCCGTCTGGGCCGAGGAGCTGAAGGCGGCCGGCGTGAACCTCAACCTCGCCCCCGTCGCCGATGTCGTGCCGGCGAGTCTGGGCCGGGGCAACGCTCCCATCGGCAGGTACGACCGCGAGTTCGGGCACACCGCCGGGGTCGTCGCCCCTCACAGTGATGCGTTCCTGGCGGGCTCCGCGCGGTCCGGAGTACTGGCCACGCTCAAGCACTTCCCGGGGCTCGGATACGTACGCGGTAACACCGACACCACGGCCAATGTCGTGGACACCGTGACGACCAGCAGGAGCGCGAGCGTCAAAGCGTTCCAGTCCGGCATCAAGGCCGGGGCACCGTTCGTCATGATCTCCTCGGCCACCTACAGCAAGATCGACCCGAAGAACCGGGCGGCGTTCTCCTCGAAGGTGATCCAGGATCTGCTCCGGAAGACCTCGGGCTTCAGGGGCGTGGTCATATCCGATGATCTCGGCAACGCGGTGGCGGTGAAGTCGGTGTCCCCCGGCGACCGCGCCGTGAGGTTCCTGTCGGCCGGTGGCGACGTCGTCCTCACGGTCGAACCGAACCTGATCCCGGCGATGGTCAAGGCGGTGCAGAGTCGCGCGCGGCAGAGCCCCACAGTCAGCAAGCAGGTCGACGCTGGTGTCCACCGCGTGCTGAACGCCAAGGAGAAGGCGGGCCTGCTGACCTGCGGCTGACCCTCGGCGTCACTCCGGAGCGGATGGCCTGGAAGCGGGCCTCGGATTCTCTCCGGTGACGGATCTTCTGTCGGAGAACGACAGCAGGCGGTGCCCTGGTTCGGGGCACCGCCTGTTGTCGTGTGGGGG
>NZ_JBHXLV010000029.1:0-44547 GCF_042721685.1 Streptomyces sp. NPDC058459
GTGCCACACCCCGCCGCGTCCCTGATCTTGCCCCTAGGGGACCGTCAGACCCCGCCGTCAGGCCCCGCCGTCAGACCCCGGAGGAGATCTCCGTCTTCTCGCTGGACCCCGCGTCGCCCCCCGCGGCCGCGAGCGCGCGGTTGCGGCGCACCGAGGACCAGAAGGACCAGGCGATCAGCACGACACCGACCAGGCCGGTGATGACCTCGTTGATCTCGTAACGGATGGTGACCATGAGGATCACCGCGAGGGCGCCGATCGCGTAGTGGGCGCCGTGCTCCAGGTAGACGTAGTCGTCGAGGGTGCCCTGGCGGACCAGGTAGACGGTCAGCGAACGGACGTACATCGCGCCGATGCCGAGGCCCAGCGCCATCAGGACGATGTCGTTGGTGATGGCGAAGGCGCCGATCACGCCGTCGAAGGAGAAGGACGCGTCCAGGACCTCCAGGTAGAGGAACATGAAGAACGCGGCCTGGCCGGCGAGCTGCACCGCCGAACGTGGCTTGCCGGTGCGGGTGGCCTCCTCCTCGGCCTCGTGCTCACGCTCCTCCTCGGCCTCCAGCTTGTCCTCGAAGTAGCCGGAGAGGCCGCCGACGACCATGTAGGTGATCAGACCCGCGATGCCCGCGATCAGGACCGTCTGGGCCTTGTCGACATGGGTGCCGCCGTGCTGGTGGGCGTGGGTGGCGAAGGTGAAGGAGGTGATCAGCAGGACGATCAGGGCGATGCAGACCGACAGCATGTCGACCTTGCCGAGCTTGGCCAGCGGCCGTTCGATCCAGCGCAGCCACTGGATGTCCCGGTCCTCGAAGATGAAGTCGAGGAAGATCATCAGAAGGAACATGCCACCGAACGCGGCGATCGCCGGGTGGGCGTCGGTGACGAGCTGCTGGTAGAGGTCCTTGTCGGTGAAGGCGAGGTCGACCGCGTCGAGCGGATTCTTCTTCGCGGTGATGGCGACGATGACGACGGGAAAGACCAGCCGCATACCGAAGACCGCGATGAGCACGCCGACCGTGAGGAAGATCTTCTGCCAGAAGGCGTTCATCTTCTTCAGGATTCCGGCGTTGACCACCGCGTTGTCGAAGGACAGCGAAATCTCGAGGATGGTGAGGATCGCCACGATGCCGAAGCCCTGCCACCCCCCGTAGAAGACCGCCGCGACCAGGCCGAGCGCGGTCACCGCGAACGACCAGCCGAAGGTTTTCAGAAGCACTGGCTACCCCATCATCTTCCGGGGGTCCCCCCAGACCGCATCTGGGAGAGGGTTTCCCCCTTGCCGTACCCGGCTTTACGAAACGTTGACTCCGAAGTCTAGAGCGATGCCCCGAAGTCCGGACGCGTACCCCTGTCCGACCGCACGGAACTTCCATTCGCCCTGGTACCGGTACAGCTCGCCGAAGATCATGGCTGTTTCGGTGGAGGCGTCCTCACTGAGGTCGTAGCGCGCGAGTTCCTGGCCGTCCGCCTGGTTGACGACGCGGATGAACGCGTTGGCGACCTGGCCGAAGGACTGGCCGCGTTCGTCGGCGGCGTGGATCGAGACCGGAAAAATGATCTTCTCGCACTGGGGAGGCACCCGGGAGAGGTCGACCAGGATCGATTCGTCATCGCCCTCGCCCTCACCGGTGAGGTTGTCGCCGGTGTGCTCGACCGAGCCGTCGGGGCTGGTGAGCTGGTTGTAGAACACGAACCACTCGTCCCCCAGCACCCGGTTCCCGGCGCCGCACAACAGCGCGCTGGCGTCCAGGTCGAAGGGGGCGCCGGTGGTCGAGCGGGCGTCCCAGCCCAGCCCGATCGAGACGTTGGTCAGATTCGGCGCGGCCTTGGAGAGGGAGACATTGCCTCCCTTGGCGAGCGTGACACCCATGCTGGTCCTCCCCTGTGGTGTTACCTGGTTCTCCTGCGCCTCCGGCGCCGCCCGCAAACGCGGAACGGCGCCGGAGGAAGGTGCGAGCCGTACGACGTCGTCAGACGTTGACGCCGAAGTCCTGGGCGATGCCGCGCAGGCCCGAGGCGTACCCCTGTCCGATGGCGCGGAACTTCCACTCCGGGCCGTTGCGGTACAGCTCGCCGAAGACCATGGCCGTCTCGGTGGAGGCGTCCTCACTGAGGTCGTAGCGCGCGAGTTCCTGCCCGTCCGCCTGGTTGACGACGCGGATGAAGGCGTTGCGGACCTGGCCGAAGGACTGCTGGCGGTTCTCGGCCTCGTAGATCGAGACCGGGAAGACGATCTTGTCCACGTCGGCCGGGACGGTGGCGAGGTCCACCTTGACCTGCTCGTCGTCGCCCTCGCCCTCACCGGTGAGGTTGTCGCCGGTGTGCTCGACCGAGCCGTCGGGGCTCTTGAGGTTGTTGAAGAAGACGAAGTGCTGGTCGCTGGCCACCTTGCCGGCGTTGTTCACCAGCAGCGCGCTGGCGTCGAGGTCGAAGTCGGTGCCGGTCGTGGTGCGCACGTCCCAGCCCAGACCGACGATGACGGCGGTCAGGCCGGGAGCCTCCTTGGTCAGCGAGACGTTGCCACCCTTGCTGAGGCTGACTCCCACGGGTCCTCCATGTGGTCCTGGGGCCGACAGCCCCGTAGTGCATCGGATACGGGATCAACGTGCCGATCCTAGTGACGGGTTCCCGCGAAGCGCGGGCCGGTCACAGGGTGTCGAGCGCCTTCACGTAGTCGGTCAGGTCACGGGCGTCGGGCAGGCCGTTGACCACGGTCCAGCGCACGGTGCCCGTCTTGTCGAGGATGAAGGTGCCCCGGACGGCGCACCCCTTGTCCTCGTCGAAGACGCCATACGCCCGGCTCACGTTGCCGTGCGGCCAGAAGTCGCTGAGCAACGGGTACTCCAGGCCCTCCTGCTCGCCGAAGACGCGCAGGGTGTGCATGGAGTCGTTGGAGACGGCGAGCAGCTGGGTGTCCCGGTCGGTGAACTGCGGAAGGTTGTCACGCAGTTCGCACAGCTCGCCGGTGCAGACGCCGGTGAAGGCGAAGGGGTAGAAGAGCAGCACCACGTTCTTCTCGCCCCGGAAGCCGGAGAGCCGCACGGTGCGGCCGTGGTTGTCCTTCAGTTCGAAGTCGGGTGCCTCGTCGCCGACCTGGAGCGCCATCGTCCTGCATCCCTTCGCTGAGCCGTACGGGTGAGCGGGTCACTCGCCCGGTCTCCACCCTACGCAGCGATCACGCCGGGACCGCCGGGCGGACCGGGGAGTCCCGGCCCGCTCGGCGCGGCGATGACGCGTTCTTCCTAACGCTTGCCGGACTTGGCGGCCTTCGGCGTCGCCAGACGCGAGCCGCTCCAGTCCTTGCCGACGCTGACGCTCTTCGAAGCGGTCAGCCCTGCGGTGGTTGCGGCCTCCGAGATGTCGCTCGGCTCCACGTACCCCGTACGGCCGGTCTTCGGCGTCAGAAGCAGGATGGCGCCGCCCTCTTCGATGTACGTGGTGGCATCCACGAGTACATCGGTGAGGTCTCCGTCGTCATCACGGAACCACAGCACAACGGCGTCGGCCACGTCGTCGTATTCCTCGTCCATCAGGTCGCCTTCGACGGCTTCCTCGATGGCCTCGCGGAGCTCCTGATCGACGTCCTCGTCGTAGCCGATCTCCTGGACCACCTGTCCGGGCTGGAACCCCAGCCTGGCGGCAGGGTTCGTCCGCTCCTCCGCGTGGTCCGCGGTCGCGCTCACGGGTTGCCTCCTGATCATGTCTTGGTGAATAACTGAG
The DNA here is from genome assembly GCF_042721685.1 of Streptomyces sp. NPDC058459. NCBI lineage: Bacteria > Bacillati > Actinomycetota > Actinomycetes > Kitasatosporales > Streptomycetaceae > Streptomyces > Streptomyces sp. NPDC058459. The sequence continues at coordinate 3,721 of NZ_JBHXLV010000029.1, forward strand.
CCACGCGCGTGCGCGAAGCATTGGCCGTAGTCCACACGGGCGGGGCGGATCGCGCAAGTACCCGGCCTTCTTGACCGCCGAAACGGTGACGTTCCGGGCCGCTTCGGCACCCCGCACCGCCCCGCACCGCCCTTCATGGCACCGTATCCCGTTTCCCGGAGAACCACATCACACCGATGTGCCCCTTATGCGCACTTCGGAATCATCCGCCGATACGCCCATCGAACAACTTTGCCATGCCCGTCACACCCCGGGCGTATCGTCATGATTTGAGCTGTCCGGCGACAGGAACGGGGGGAACCAGTGGATGACGTACCACGTTCCCCAGGTACACGATGGGTAACGGTGTAGGCAGGTCCCTCCGACAGGTAAGGAACAGCGTGGCTTCCGGTTCCGATCGCAATCCGATCATCATTGGCGGCCTTCCGAGTCAGGTTCCTGACTTCGATCCCGAGGAAACGCAGGAGTGGCTCGACTCCCTCGACGCCGCCGTGGACGAGCGTGGCCGGGAGCGGGCCAGGTATCTGATGCTGCGGCTGATCGAACGAGCCCGCGAGAAGCGCGTGGCCGTGCCCGAGATGCGCAGCACGGACTACGTCAACACGATCCCCACCAAGAGCGAGCCGTTCTTCCCCGGCAACGAGGAGATCGAGCGCCGCATCCTCAACGCGACCCGCTGGAACGCGGCCGTGATGGTCTCGCGCGCCCAGCGGCCCGGCATCGGCGTCGGCGGCCACATCGCCACCTTCGCCTCCTCCGCCTCCCTGTACGACGTGGGCTTCAACCACTTCTTCCGGGGCAAGGACGGCGGTGACGGCGGCGACCAGGTCTTCTTCCAGGGCCACGCCTCGCCGGGCATCTACGCCCGCGCGTATCTGCTGGACCGGCTCTCGGAGAACCAGCTCGACGGGTTCCGCCAGGAGCACTCCAGGTTCCCGGACGGCCTGTCCAGCTACCCCCACCCGCGCTCGATGCCGGACTTCTGGGAGTTCCCGACCGTCTCCATGGGCCTCGGCCCGCTCGGCGCGATCTACCAGGCCCGGATGAACCGGTACATGGAGGCGCGCGGCATCGCCGACACCTCGAACTCGCACGTGTGGGCGTTCCTCGGCGACGGCGAGATGGACGAGCCGGAGTCGCTCGGCCAGCTGTCCATCGCGGCCCGTGAGGGGCTGGACAACCTGACCTTCGTGGTCAACTGCAACCTCCAGCGGCTCGACGGCCCGGTGCGCGGCAACGGCAAGATCATCCAGGAGCTGGAGTCGCAGTTCCGCGGCGCCGGCTGGAACGTGATCAAGCTGGTGTGGGACCGCAGCTGGGACCCGCTGCTGGCCCAGGACCGGGACGGCGTGCTGGTCAACCGGATGAACACCACCCCGGACGGCCAGTTCCAGACGTACGCCACCGAGTCCGGTGCCTACATCCGGGACCACTTCTTCGGTGACGACCACCGGCTGCGCGCCATGGTGGAGAACATGACCGACGACCAGGTCCTGCACCTGGGCCGCGGCGGCCACGACCATCGCAAGATCTACGCGGCGTTCAAGGCGGCCAAGGAACATAAGGGCCAGCCGACGGTCATCCTGGCCAAGACGATCAAGGGCTGGACGCTGGGCCCGAACTTCGAGGGCCGCAACGCCACCCACCAGATGAAGAAGCTGACGGTCGACGACCTCAAGGGCTTCCGCGACCGGCTGCACCTGCCGATCACCGACAGGGAGCTGGAGTCCGGCGCGCCGCCGTACTACCACCCCGGCCGGGACTCGGAGGAGATGCAGTACATGCACGACCGGCGCTCCTCGCTCGGGGGCTACGTGCCGACGCGCGTCGTGCGCTCGAAGCCGCTCGCGCTGCCCGACGAGAAGGCGTACGCGAGTGTGAAGAAGGGGTCGGGGCAGCAGTCCATCGCCACCACGATGGCGTTCGTACGACTGCTGAAGGACCTCATGCGGGACAAGGAGATCGGCAAGCGGTTCGTGCTGATCGCGCCGGACGAGTACCGCACCTTCGGCATGGACTCCTTCTTCCCGAGCGCGAAGATCTACAACCCGCTGGGTCAGCAGTACGAGTCGGTGGACCGGGAGCTGCTGCTCGCCTACAAGGAGTCCCCGACCGGCCAGATGCTGCACGACGGCATCTCCGAGGCGGGCTGCACGGCCTCACTGATCGCGGCCGGCTCGGCCTACGCCACACACGGCGAGCCGCTGATCCCGGTGTACGTCTTCTACTCGATGTTCGGCTTCCAGCGCACCGGCGACCAGTTCTGGCAGATGGCCGACCAGCTCTCGCGAGGTTTCGTGCTGGGCGCGACCGCCGGCCGCACGACCCTGACCGGCGAAGGCCTCCAGCACGCGGACGGCCACTCCCAGCTCCTCGCCTCGACCAACCCGGCGTGCGTGGCCTACGACCCGGCGTACGGGTACGAGATCGCGCACATCGTCGAGGACGGGCTGCGCCGGATGTACGGCGGGTCCGCAGAGAACCCGGAGCACCCGCACGGCGAGGACGTCTTCTACTACCTCACCGTCTACAACGAGCCCATCCAGCACCCGGCCGAACCGGCGGACGTGGATGCCGAGGGCATCCTCAGGGGTGTCCACCGGCTGAAGGAGGGCACCGGCGGCTCGGTCCCGGCGCAGATCATGGCGTCCGGTGTCGCGGTGCCGTGGGCGCTGGAGGCGCAGCGCGTCCTCGCCGACGAGTGGGACGTCAGGGCCGATGTCTGGTCGGCGACCTCCTGGAACGAGCTGCGCCGGGAGGCGGTGGCCTGCGAGCAGCACAACCTGCTGCACCCCGAGGAGGAGCAGCGGGTGCCGTTTGTGACCCGGAAGCTCGGGGGGGCGCAGGGGCCGTTCGTGGCGGTGTCCGACTGGATGCGGTCGGTGCCGGACCAGATCGCGCGGTGGGTGCCCGGTCCCTACCAGTCCCTCGGTGCGGACGGGTTCGGGTTCGCGGACACACGCGGGGCGGCTCGGCGGTTCTTCCACATCGACGCGCAGTCGATCGTGGTGGCGGTGCTGACGGAGCTGGCGAAGGAGGGGAAGATCGACCGGTCCGCGCTGAAGCAGGCCATCGACCGGTACCAGTTGCTGGATGTGAAGGCGGCGGCTCCCGGCGCGGCCGGAGGAGACGCGTAGCGCCGCGCGGCCCGAGTGTGGCCGCGCGATCACCGTTCTCGCTTCGGTGATCGCGCGGCCGCGGGGCCGTCGTGGCTTGTCGCGCGGTTCCCCGCGCCCCTCGCAAGCCGGCCGGTCTCAGATGTGGCCCACCCCTGCGCCCGCCTCCGCGTTCACGCCTCGGCGGGTCAGCAGGGCCACCAGGATGGCCACCGCCGCCACGCCCGCCGCCACCAGCGACGCGAGGCTCATGCCCGAGATGAAGGTGTCATGGGCGACGTCGGTGATCTTGGCGATCAGGGGCGGGGGCGTCTGCCGGGTCACCGGGGCCACGCCGACCTGGACCGCCTGGGACGCCTGGGCGAGTTGAGCGGGGGTCAGCGGGGGCAGGCCCGCGCCGGTCCAGTTGCCTGCCAGATCGCTGTCGACCTTGGAGGCCATGACGGCGCCCAGTACGGCGGTGCCGAGGCTGCCGCCGATCTGCATGGCCGCCTGCTGGAGACCGCCCGCCACGCCCGAGAGCGCCATGGGGGCGTTGCCCACGATGACCTCGGTGGCGCCCACCATGACCGGGGCGAGCCCGAGGCCGAGCAGCGCGAACCAGACCGACATGGTCGCGCTGCCGGTGTCCGCCTTGAGGGTGGACATGCCGTACATGGCGACGGCGGTGAGCGTCATGCCGCCGGCGAGCGGGATGCGCGGGCCCAGCTTGGTGATGGCGAAGCCGGCCAGCGGGGAGCCGACGATCAGCATGCCGGTGAGCGGGAGCAGATGCAGACCGGCGTCGACGGGGCGGAGGCCGTGCACGTTCTGGAGGTAGAACGTCACGAAGAACAGGCCGCCCATGAAGGCGATGGCCATCATCACCATCAGCACCACGCCCGCCGAGAGCGGGACCGAGCGGAACAGGGTCAGCGGGATCAGCGGTTCGGCGACCCTCGTCTCCCACCAGGCGAAGACCACGAAGAGCAGCGCCGAGGCGCCCATGAAGCCCCAGGTCCGGCCGTCGCCCCAGCCCCAGGCCGGAGCCTTGATCAGCGCCCAGACCAGGCAGAACATGGCGCCGGAGAGCAGCGCGATGCCGGGCAGGTCGAAGGAGCGCGGGGCGTTCTCCGCGCGGTGGTCGAGCAGGATCAGGGTGCCGAGCAGAAGGGCGAGCAGGCCGACGGGCACGTTGACGAAGAACACCGACTGCCAGTTGACGTGCTGGACCAGCACACCGCCGAGGATCGGGCCGCCCGCTGTGGAGGCGCCGATGACCATGCCCCAGATGCCGATCGCCATGTTGAGCTTCTCGGCCGGGAAGGTGGCCCGCAGCAGGCCGAGCGCGGCCGGCATCAGCAGCGCGCCGAACAGGCCCTGGAGGACCCGGAAGGTGACGACCCCCGGGATGCTGTCGGACAGGCCGATGGCACCGGAGGCCAGTGCGAAGCCGGTCACACCGATGAGGAAGGTCTGCCGGTGCCCGAAGCGGTCACCGAGCTTGCCCGCGGTGATCAGGGCGACCGCGAGGGCGAGGAAGTAGGCGTTGGTGATCCACTGCACGTCGGAGAAGCTCGCGTGCAGGTCCTTGGCGATGGCCGGGTTGGCGATGGCCACGATGGTGCCGTCGAGGGCCACCATCATGACGCCCACGGCGACGGTGATCAGGGTGAACCAGGGGTGCCCGCGCAGGCCCGCCGGAGCGGGCGGCGACACGTCGGCGGGTGACCCGTCCTCCGGTCCCGTCTTGTCGATGGTGGTCTGACTAGTCATGTAATAAGGCTAGTGACAGTCACTGACACTTGACAAACACCTTCCCCGGTCAGTGGCCGACATCCGACCGCCCTTCACCCGAGCGCATAGGCTGAGCTGGAAGGACGCACCGGGAGAGGCCATGGAGACGCTGCGCGAACGCAAGAAGCGGCGTACCCGCGAGGCGCTGGTACGCGCCGCCCTCGAACTGTTCACCACCCAGGGGTACGAGCGCACCACCGTCGACGAGATCGCCGAGGCCGTCGATGTGTCGCAGCGCACCTTCTTCCGCTACTTCGCTGGCAAGGAGGACGCGGCCTTCGCCGTGCAGGAGGTGACGGAGGCCCGTTTCGTGACCGCCGTACGGGCCCGGCCGCCGCACGAACCGCCGATGGAGGCGCTCCGGCAGGCCATGCTGGAGGGCTGGGACGACATACGGGAGACCGTCGAGTCGGTCGTACCGGTCGGGCTGTATCTGCGGATGTACCGCATGATCGAGTCCACCCCGGCGCTGCTCGCCGCGCATCTGCGCCGGTCGGCGGCGACCGAGGAGACCCTTGCCCGGCTGCTCGCGGAACGCGAGGGCGTCGACCTGGACACCGACCCCCGCCCCCGGCTCACCGTGGCCGTGTTCGCCGGGGTGATACGGGTCACCGAGCGGCAGTGGAGCACCGGTGACGACTTCAGTCCGGCGGCCATCCGGGGGCTCACGGAGGCGTACCTCGATCAGGTGGGCCCGGCACTGACGGGGAACTGGCGCGCGGCCTGAAATCGTCGGCGGACCAGGGGAGATCGTCGCGAAAGACCGCCCCTGGACCGGCTTCCGGCCCGCGAAACGTGATACCGGCCACTCGATTGCCCCGAGACCCTTCCGTTCTCCTAGTGTGTCCTCCCAGTGACTTCCTTCGGCACCTCTCCCCAGCTCAACGCATGGCGCGCACTCCTGGCGCCGGCCGTCGTGTTCGTGATGCTCGCGACCACCGGCTGGACCGCGCTGCACAGCCACCGCGAGTCGGCCGCGCTGCGGTCCTCCTTCTCCCGGTGGGTGCGCGACAGCCTGCACGGCAAGCCGCTGCCGGACCCGGCGAAGACCGCCCCGGACCGGCTGGCCCGCTTCTTCGGCTCACTCACCGCCCACGACCGCCACGACCTGGCCCGGCGCCACCCGCTGGCGGTGGGCAACATGAACGGCGCCCCCGTCCCACTGCGCTACGAGGCCAACCGGGTGGCGCTGGAGCGGGAGCGGGACGTGGAGTCCCGGCGCACGCACGACAACCGGCTCAGTACGGCCGGCCAGCAGGACGCCTCCCGCAGGCTGCACCGGTACGAGGCGCTCATGCGGCCCGAGCGGCACATCCTCGCCTTCGACCCCGAGGGCTCGGGCCGGATCGCCGAGGTCTTCGGCGACCTGCGCCGGGCGGAGCGGATCTCCGTGGTGGTGCCCGGTGTCGACACCGACCTGATCACCTTCGAGAGGTCCCACCGTCCGTACAGCGCCCCGGTCGGCATGGCCAAGGCGCTCTACTCGGCCGAGCGGCAGGCGGCGCCCGCCACCCGTACCGCCGTGATCGCCTGGGCCGACTACACCGCGCCCGCCGGGCTCGGGGTGGACGCGGCGACCGCGATGCGCGCGACGGACGGCGCCGTCCGGCTGAACGCCCTGCTGCGCGGGCTGCCCGGCCGGGCCGAGGTGTCGATGTTCTGCCACAGCTACGGCTCGGTGGTCTGCGGGGTCGCCGCGCCCGGCATGCCCCGCCGGGTCAGCGACATCGCGGTGGCCGCGAGCCCCGGCATGCGGGCGGCCAGGGCCGCCCACCTGAACCCCACCGCCCGGGTGTGGGCGATGCGGGACGCCACCGACTGGGTGCAGGACGTGCCGTATCTGGAGGTCGGCGGGCTCGGGCACGGCGCGGACCCGGTGTCCCGCGCGTTCGGCGCCCGGGTGCTGTCCTCGCGCGACGCGCGGGGCCACGCCGGTTACTTCCAGCCGGGCACGGACAGCCTGCGCAATCTCGCCGAGGTCGGCGTGGGGGCGTACGGCTCGGTGACCTGCGCCCGGGGGGACGAGGCGTGCCGGGCCGGGGTGCCGGACGCGCCCGCCGGGGGACGCGCGTAGAGACAGCAGGAAGTGCGGTCGGCGCGGGTGGCGACGGAGGGACAGGTGCCGCATACGATGAGCCACATGGGTGACGTACTGGCGGGTTTTCAGGCCGTCTGGGAGTTCGACTCCGACTCCGTGCTCATCCGCTACGAGCGGGGGATACGCACACCGAAACTCTTCCAGGCACTCGGCCGACGACGGGTGCCGCTCGCCGCCCTCGATGCGGTGAGCCTGGCCGAGGGCAGGCGGGGCACCGTGGTACTGCGCCTTCAGCCGCGCGCCGGGGCCGACCCGCTGCTGGAGGCGGCGGCCGGCCAGCTCCCCGACGGCCTGGACCCCTACCGGCTGGTCCTGCCCGCCGAGCGGGAGACGCTGGCCGAGTACTACGCCGACGAGCTGACGGCCGCGCTGACCGAGTCCGGTCCCGCCGACCGGCATCTGATCGCCGCCCCCGAGGCGCCGCAGCGGTTCAAGGCGTACGACGGCAAGGCGTCCTTCGACGGGACCTCGGTGCGGTTCCGCTGGTCGTGGACGGGTGCGTCCTCGGCGAAGTGGAAGGCGGGTGACCAGAGGTTCGCGGTCACGGACCTCGGCGGGGTGGAGTGGCGCTCACCGGAGGCGTTCGAGGGGTATCTGCGGCTGCTGCCGAACGACCCCGCCGCCGATCCGGTCCCGCCCGACCAGGACGCGGCGACCGTGGTCTTCGGGCTCGGCTACGGGCCGGTGCACGAGTCGCTGCCGTTCGCGGCGGCCGTCCTCGCGGCGGTACGGACCCGGGGTGCCGTACCGGCGGTGCCGGCCGCGCCCCGGCGGGACCCGGCCGGTGTCGCCGAGCGCATCCGCAGCCTCGGTGACCTGCACCGGGCCGGTCTGGTGACCGACGAGGAGTTCGCCGCGAAGAAGGCCGAGCTGTAGCTCCTACCGCTCCCGGCCCGCTCCTACCGCTCCCGGCCCGCCGAGGTGAACGTCATGTCGGCGTACCGGTCCCCCGCGACCTGCCCGGCGATCGGCTCCAGCAGGTCCAGCTCCCCGGCGGTGAGGACGAGGTGCGCGGCACCGGCGTTCTCGGTGACCCGGTCCGCCTTGCGGGTGCCCGGGATCGGCACGACCACGAGGCCGTGCACCGCGGCCCGCTGGTGCACCCAGGCCAGCGCGACCTGCCCGAGGGTCGCCCCGTGCGCCTCGGCCACTTGGCGCACCGGCTCCAGCAGGGCCGCGTTGGCGGTCGCGTTGTCGCCGGTGAAGCGGGGCTGGGAGCGGCGGAAGTCGCCCTCGGTCAGTTCCTCGGCGGCATCGGTGAAGGCGCCGGTGAGGAAGCCCCGCCCCAGCGGGGAGTAGGGGACCAGGCCGACGCCCAGCTCGCGGGCGGCCGGAACGACGTGGGCCTCGATGTCCCGGCTGAACAGGGACCACTCGGACTGCACGGCCGCGATCGGGTGGACGGCGTGCGCGGTACGCAGTTCCCCGGCGGTGACCTCGCTCAGCCCCAGGTGCTTGACCTTGCCCTCACGCACCAGGTCGGCCATGACGCCGACGGTCTCCTCCAAGGGCACGTTCACATCGCGGCGGTGCATGTAATAGAGGTCGATCACGTCGACGTCGAGCCGCTTCAGGCTGTCCTCGACGGCCTGGCGGATGTAGGGGGCGTCGTTGCGGATGATCCGCCTGCTCGGGTCGTCCGGCGGGATGGACAGCGCGAACTTGGTGGCGATGACCACCTCGTCGCGGTGCGCCTTGAGGAAGGGGGCGAGGAACCGCTCGTTGTCCCCGGCGCCGTAGGCGTCCGCCGTGTCGTACAGCGTCACGCCCAGGTCGAAGGCGCGCTCCAGCGCGGCCCGCGACTGCCCGGTGTCCGCCGGGCCGTAGCCGAAGCTCATGCCCATGCAGCCGAGGCCCTGGACGCCGGTCTCCGGGCCGGTCTCGCCCAGGCGTACGGCCGGCATCGTGCGGTCGGTCATCGGGTGGTCCCCTCCGTGGCGTAGAAACCGATCTTCAGATCGAGCACGGCGAGCGTGTCGCGCAGCTCGTCGATCCGGCCGAGCACGTCCCGGCGGGTCGACTCCAGCAGCTCGCGCCGTTCGTCGTAGGTGCTCTCCCCCTGCCGCACCAGCTCGGCGTACCGGACCATGTCGGCGACCGGCATGCCGGTGAGCCGCAGCTTGGTCACGAAGACCAGCCAGTCCAGATCGCGGTTGGTATAGCGGCGCTGGCCGGTGTGCGAGCGGTCGACGTGCGGCATCAGGCCGATCCGCTCGTACCAGCGCAGGGTGTGCGCGGTCAGTCCGGTGAAGGCGACGACCTCACTGATCGTGTACCGGTCCTGGCCGTCCGGCCGGGGATGGCGCGGCGGGGGGCCGGAGCAGTCGTCCTGGCCGGCCGACACCGCCTGCGTGGTCTGCGTCACCGTCATGCCCCCAACGCTAAGACCTTCGAGCGCACTCCAGGCAAGCGGTGTCCGGCAGAAACGGCCCGGACGGAAATGGCGGCGACGGGAGCCTGGTCCGGACGCTAGCGTGCCGCGTATGAGTCTCGTACGCCGGGCCGTGCCCGAGGACGCGCGGGAAGTGCTGCGCCTGCGCCAGGTGATGCTGGACTCGGTCTCCGGGGGCGGTGACGCGGGGGCCTGGCACGAGGGGTCGCTGCCTGCGCTGCGCGCCCGGCTGGCCGAGCCCGCGGGCACCTTCGCCGCCTTCGTGGTGAACCACCCGGAGCGGCCGGGGGTCCTGGCCGCGCTCGCGGCGGGGACGGTCGAGTACCGGATCGGGCGGGAGAGCAATCCGCACGGCACGGTCGGCTACCTCTTCAGCGTCGCCACCGACCCCGGCACCCGCCGCCGGGGCTACTCCCGCGCGTGCGTGGACGGGCTGCTGGCCTGGTTCCGCGAGCGGGGCGCCCGGCAGGTCCAGCTCACCGCGTCCGCCGAGGCCCGGCCGCTGTACGAGGCGCTCGGGTTCAGGCCCAAGCCGGACCCGTTGATGGAGCTGCGGCTGTGACCCGCATAGGCTCCCTGGCATGTCGTCGCAGAGCCTGGCACTGATCGAGAACTGGCCCGTCCCCACCGCCGCCGCGGGCGTCGTCCGCGCCGACGGGACCGTACTGGGCACCCGCGGTCCGGTGGACCACCGCTTCCCGCTGGCCTCGGTGACCAAGCCGCTGGCCGCCTACGCGGCGCTGGTCGCGTACGAGGAGGGCGCCGTCGAGCTGGACGAGCCCGCCGGACCGCCCGGGGCCACGGTCCGCCACCTGCTGGCGCACACCTCCGGGCTGGCCTTCGACGAGCACCGCACGACGGGGGCGCCGGGCGAGCGGCGGCTGTACTCCAACGCCGGGTTCGAGCAGCTCGGCGACCACATCGCCAAGGCCACCGACATCCCCTTCGCCGAGTACCTGCGGCAGGCGGTGCTGGCGCCGCTGGGCATGACGTCGACCTCGCTGGAGGGCTCGCCCGCCAGGGACGGCGTCTCCACGGTGGCGGACCTGCTGCGGTTCGCGGCCGAGGTGCAGGCGCCGCGCCTGCTGGACCCCCGGACGGTCGCGGAGGCGATGACCGTGCAGTACCCGGGTACCAAGGGCGTGCTACCGGGATACGGGCACCAGAACCCCAACGACTGGGGCCTCGGCTTCGAGATCCGGGGCACCAAGTCCCCGCACTGGACCGGGAGTTCGTCCTCCCCGCGCACCTTCGGCCACTTCGGACAGTCCGGCACCTTCCTGTGGACCGACCCGGACGCGGGCCTGGCTGCCGTCGCCCTCACCGACCGCGCCTTCGGCCCCTGGGCGATCGAGGCGTGGCCGGTGTTCACGGACGCGGTGCTGGCCGGGGCGCGCGGCTAGGGCCCCATCTCCCACACCAGCAGCTCGGCCGCCGTCACCCCCACCGCCGCGAGGCCCTCCGCGCCGGTGATCCGGGCCGAGTCGCCGGGGCCGAGGGTCTCGCCGGCGAGGCCGGCCTCGCCGCGCACCACATGGACGTAGAGGTGCGCCGCGTCCGGCAGTGCCGTCCGCTCCCCCGCCGCGAGCCGCCGTACGTGCAGCGTCGCCCCGGCCCCGGGCAGAGCGTACGGGGTGGAGTCGGCGATGCCCGGGACGACCTCGTAGGACGGCTCGCCGCCGGGCTTCAGCGGGGCGAGCCACAGTTGCACGAAGGTCAGCGGGACCGTGCCGTCGTTGCGCTCGACGTGCCGGACGCCCGCGGCCGCGCTGAGGTGCTGCAGGTCGCCGGGGCGGACCACGCTCGCGTGGCCGGCGGAGTCGCGGTGGGTCAGCTCGCCCTCGACGACCCAGGTGACGATCTCGGTGTGGCTGTGCGGGTGCTCGTCGAAGCCGGCGCCGGGGGCGAGCCGTTCCTCGTTGCAGGCGAGCACCGCGCCGAAGCGCAGGTTCCCGGGGTCGTAGTGCGGCCCGAACGACAGGGCGTGCCGGGAGTCGATGCCCGCCTCCGGGTCTCCTCCGTGGTAACGCTCAGCGGCGCGCCGTACCTCCATCACGGCACCCACGGTAGTGCGCGTGGTGCCCGTGCCACAGGCATGTACCGGCCGGTGTGCGGTTCCTGAACCATCGCGGCTCGAAAACACCCGAATGGCCCGTTTAGCCCTTCGCGCGGGGGCCGCTCCCGGCGGCGGCCGGTACAAGGGAAAGGAAGGAAATCGGTTCGCGGACGGGCCACTCGGCGTCCGCGAACGGGTGAGAACCGGGCACAGCGACCGAAGGGGCGCCTCATGGCGGACACAGTGGAGCGTGCGGAACCCGGACAGCGGCGGGTAGGGGTCGCGGTCATCGGCCTGGGCGGCGCGGTGGCGAGCACCGCGGTGGCGGGGGTCGAGGCGCTGCGGCTGGGGACGACGGCGACCGACGGGCTGCCGCTCGCCGGACGCGACGACCTGGTGCCGTACGACAGCCTCGTCTTCGGCGGCTGGGACCTCTCGCCGGACGACCTGGCCAAGGCCGCACAGGTGCACCAGGTGCTGGAGCAGGAGCAGTTGGAGGCGGTCGCGCCGCGGTTGCAGCTGATACGGCCCTGGCCGGCGGTGGCCGACCCGGAGTACTGCCGCAACATCACCGGGGCGAACGTGATGCCGGTCGCCGGCCTGCGGGCGCGCGCCGAGCGGCTCCGGGAGGACCTGCGGGTCTTCCGGGCGGAGGAGAACCTGGACACCGTGGTGGTGGTCAACCTCGCCTCCACCGAGCGGTGGCCGGACCCCGCCAGCCCCGCCCTCGCCTCCGCCGCCGCGTTCGAGCGGGCGCTGGACGAGGACGACGAGTCGGTCGGGCCGGCCATGGTCTACGCCTACGCGGCCCTGCGGGAGGGCATGCCGTACGTCAACTTCACCCCGTCGCTGTCGGTGGACGCCCCCGCGCTGGTGGAGCTGGCCGAGCGGGAGGGCGTGCCGGTCGCCGGCAAGGACGGCAAGACCGGCCAGACGATGATCAAGACGGTGCTCGCCCCGGCGCTGCGGTCCCGCGCGCTGCGGGTGGAGGGCTGGTACTCCACCAACATCCTGGGCAACCGCGACGGCAGGGCGCTGGACGATCCGGACTCGCTCTCCAGCAAGATCGGCACCAAGGGATCGGTGCTCGACGCGATGCTCGGCTACCCGGTCGAGGACCACATCGTGCGGATCGACTACTACCGGCCCCGTGGCGACGCCAAGGAGGCGTGGGACAACGTCGACCTCGTCGGCTTCCTGGGCCGGCGCATGCAGCTGAAGATCGACTTCCTGTGCCGCGACTCCATCCTCGCCGCCCCGCTGGTGCTGGAACTGGTGCGGGTCATGGCGGAGGCGCACCGGCGCGGCGAAGGCGGTGTGCAGGAGCAGTTGGGCTACTTCTTCAAGGCCCCGATGACCGCGGACGGCACCGAGCCCGAGCACGCGCTGCACGAGCAGGAGCGGCGGCTGCTGTCGTGGCTCGACGCCGGGATCGCGCGGCGGTGAACGTGCTCGACCCGTCCCCCGCCCCGCCGGCCCCGCCGGCCCCGCCGTCGCACACGGTGCCCGGCCGCCTCGCGCACCTGGTCCCGGTACTGCGCGAGGTGGGCGACCTGAAGCGGGTGCGGGGCGCCGGTTGGCGCGGTTCGGTCGCCGAGCGCGCCTTCCGCGGGGCCTGGGCCGACCTGGTGCGGGGCGCGCCGGTGCGGGAGATCGCCGACCGGGAGTGCGCGGCGGCCGTAGCCGGCGCCCGGCTGGCGGGCGTGGACGCGCGCGTGCTGCGGCGGTGCGGGCTGAGCCCCGGGGCGACGCGGGCGGTGCTGCGCCGCTCGGTGGCCGAGCACGCCGGGGCGCTCGGAGAGCGGACGCTCGGGCGGCTGCTGTCGGCGGTACCGCTCGCCGCGTCGCAGGGCATCCGGCAGTCCGGCGTGGCACCCCGGTTCGCCGAGGTGCTGTGCGACCAGCCACGGGCGGGCGCGACCTGTCCGGGCCGGGCGCGGGTGATGGCCGAGCCGCCGGAGAGCCACGGCGACCACTGCTGGGCGGTGGCCGTCTACGGCGCCCTCCTGGCCGACCTCTTCGACGCCGACCCGGCGGACGCGTTCCTGCTGGGCCTCGGCCACCACCTGCACAACGTGGTGCTGCCGGACGCGGGGTTCGCCGGGGAGATGCTCCTCGGCGACGAACTGACCGCCATCGTGGACCGGTTGACGCGCGAGCAGCTCGCGCGGATGCCGGGCGCCCTCGCCGAGAGGCTGGCCGGGCTGCTGGCGGGGCGGGGGTCCGCCGACGACGCGAGCGCACGGGCCTTCCACGCGGCGGACGTCCTGGACCGGATCCTTCAGGTGCTGCACCACGAGCGGGCGGCGGCCTACAGCGCGGTCACGGCGCTGGACGACCTGCACCTGGTGCACGCCTCCCCGGTGTCGGCCTTCCACACCGCGGTGCTGGACGCGGCGGGGCTCGGGTGAGCGGCGCGAGCGGGACCCGCGGAGCGCTGCTGAGCCCGGAGAACGGGGCACCCCTGGTGCCCTGGAGCCGCGGACTGCTCGACGACGGGGAGCGGCTGTGGCCGGTGGTGGAGGGCATCCCCTGGCTCCGGGCCGGCCGTGAGGAGCTGCGGGAACGCGCCGTGGCGCTGCTGGCCGCGGGTGCGGAGGAGGAGGCCGCGCTCGCCCTGCTCGCCGACAGCGACGACTGGTGGGACGAGGAGCCGCCGCACCGGGAGCGGCTGCGCCAGGCGCTGTGGGCGACCACCATGCGCCGGGCGGTGGCGGCGCTGGGCATGGGCCGGGTGGGGGACTACTTCCTGCACCGGTGGAGCGACCCGTCGTGGCTCGCCCTGCTGGCGCTCACCCGCCACCACCCGCCGGGCGGCCTGCCGGTGGTCGAACTCGCCTGCGGCGCCGGTCACCTGCTGCGTCAGCTGGAGCTGGCCGGCGCCCGGCGGGTGACCGGAGTGGACGTGGTGTTCGCCAAGCTCTGGCTGGCCCGCCGCTTCGTCTGCCCCACCGCCGGGCTGGTCTGCGCCGACATCAGCCGGCCGTGGCCGCTGCCCGCGCGGGGCGACTGCTACGTCGCCTGCCACGACGCCCTGTACTTCGTCCGCGACAAGGAGGCGGTGGTGCGCCGGGCCGTGCGGCACGCCGGGCCGGGCGGCGCCGTCGTGCTGGGGCACTGCCATGTGGCGGGCACCGGTGCGCCCAGCGCCGGACTGCCGCTGACCGCGCCGGCCTGGCGCGACCTGCTGCCGGGCTGCGTCCTCTACGGCGACGGGGAGCTGACGCGCGCCTACCTGGAGCGGCGCGCGCCCCGGCCGGTGGAGGCGCGCGAGGTGACGGGCGAGGAGGCCGTGGCGCTGGTGCGCGCTCCGGGCGGCGTCAGCGACGTCGACCTGCCCGCGGGCCGTCCGCTGCGGCTGAACCCGCTCTACGACCGCGGTCGCCTGGTCTGGCCGGGTGAGCGGTGGCGCGGCGAGTACGGACCGGCGATGGCCTACCTCCCCGAGCGGATCGAGGTGCCCGCCGCCGTGCTCGCCGACGCCCGTGCCGGCCGGATGACGCCCGAGGTCGGTGAACTGGCCCGGCGGCGTGTGCTGGTGGACCTCCCGGAGCACTGGTGAGCGCCCGGCGTCCGGGCAGCGGCGCGCCGGACGGGGTGTGCCGGTGGGCGGTGGTGGGCTGCGGCTGGGTGGCCCGGGACCACTTCGTGCCGGGGGTGCGCGCGAGCGCGGCCGGCGCGTGGGGACGGGCCCGTGTCGTGGCGGCGGTCGACCGCGACGCGGACGCCGCGGCGGCGGTGTCCCGCGCGGCCGGCGGGGTGCCGGTCCACCGCGACACCGCGGCCCTGCTGGCGCGGGGCGGCGCCGACGCCGTGTACGTCGCCACCCCCAACCACGCCCACCGTGAGGTCGTCGAGGCGGCGGCCGGGGCCGGGCTCGCCGTGCTGTGCGAGAAGCCGCTCGCCGCGGGCGTGGCGGACGCGGCGGCCGTGGCGGACGCCTGCGGCCGGGCCGGGGTCGTCGCGGGTACCGCCTTCGACCAGCGGTTCCATCCGGCCCACCGGGTGGCACGCCGACTCGTGCGGGCCGGACGCCTCGGGCGGGTCACCGCGGTACGGATCGTCTACGGCTGCTGGCTGCCGCCGGAGTGGTCCCCGCCCGGTGAGCGGGCGGGCGGGTACGACAACTGGCGGGCCGACCCGGCGCGGGCCGGCGGCGGGGCCGTGCTGGACCTCGCCCCGCACGTGCTGGACCTGGCCGGAGAGGTGCTGGGGCGGGACACGGTGCGGCTGTCGGTGGTGCCGCAGCGGCGGGTGCACCGCTACCCGGTGGACGACGGGGGGCTGTTGACCGCGGTGACGGGTGACGGGGTGCTGGTCTCGGCGCACGTGTCGTACAACACCCGCGAGCGGTTGCCGCGCCGGCGCCTGGAGATCGTCGGGACGGACGGGCAGCTGACGGCGACCGACACCATGGGCCAGGAGGCGGGGGGCCGCCTGGAGCTGCGGGACGCCGCCGGGCGGGTCACGGAGGTGCCGTTCGACGCGGTCACCTCGCCGTTCACCGCGCAGGTACGGGCGTTCTCCGCGGCGGTCATGGCCGGCCCCGCGGACACCGGCCGCCGCTGGGCCTGGCCGCTGGAGCGGGACCTGATGCTGCACCGGATGCTGCTGGCCGCCCTCGCGGAGGCGGAACGTCCCGCGGAGCGTGCCGGACACGGACACCACGTCCTGGAGTCGGAGGGCACGTCGCCATGACCCTGTCCCTGTGGACCTGTGCGCACTGCGGCCACTGGCAGCGGTGGTTCGCCCCTCCCCCGTCGTGCCCCGTCTGCTCCGACGTGCGCAACGCCCTGCCCGAGGACGGGTGGGACCTGCGCGCCGAACCGGACGTCGCCGCCGCGCACCGCACCGTGTGGCGCCGGGTGCTGCCGGGGGTGACGGAGTTCTCCACGCGGCCGGTCCTCGGCCTGGGCTCGGTGGGCTGGCTGATCGAGACCGGACTCGGCAACGTCTGCTGGGAGGCCACCGGACACTACGGGCCCGAGGCGCTGGGGAGGATCGAGCGGCTCGGCGGCGTAGCCGTGCTCGGCTCCAGCCACGTCCACGGCTACGGCGCGCTCTGGCAGCTCCAGGACCACTTCGCGCCCCCCGACGTCGTCGTCGGCACCGAGGACCTGACCTGGACCAAGACCTTCCGGGTCACCCGCCCCGTCGACGAGCGCATGGAGATCGCGCCGGGGCTGACGGTCCACCGCACCGGCGGGCACTTCGCCGGCCACTGCGTGCTGCACGACGCCGGCCGCGGCGTGCTGTTCTGCGGGGACGCGCTGAAACCCGAACTCGACGCCTCCGGACGGGCCGTGGGCCTGTCCTGCCACAAGGCGTTCCACGCCCGCATCCCGTTGTCGCGGGCGGAGCTGAGCCGCTACCGGGAGATCCTCGCGCCGCTCGCGTTCACGGCGATCGCCACCCCCTTCGAGTACGCGGCGCCGGTCACCACCGCCGATGTGTTGCACCTCATCGACCGGCTGCTGGAAGGCCGCGCCCACACCGACGCCCTGCCCCTCGGGAGCCGCTCATGAGCCCGTCGTCCCTCGCCGTCGCCGAGGCGTACCGCGCGGCGGTCGCCCCCGGCTGCGGCATCCCCTTCGACATGGGGCCCGCCGACCGCCTCGGCCGCCCGGCCATCTCGGTGGAGCACACCGACTCCACACTCCCCACACCCCTGCGCCGCAACGGCTGCGGTTACGGGGCCGACGAGGACGCCGCCCTGCTGGGGGCACTCGGCGAGCTGGCCGAAGGGGTCCTGCTCACCCGCCACCTGACCACCGCCGCCCGCGTCCACGGCTCCTACCGCGAGCTGGTCGCCGAGCGGGGCGCCGACCGCGTCGCCGACCCGGTGTCGCTGGTGCTGGAGGCGGGCTCCGGCCACCGGCCGGACCAGCCCCTCACCTGGGTGGCGGCCGAGCGGATACGGACCGGTGAGGAGGTGCTCGTCCCGCTGGAGTTCGCGCTGTGCGACGGCCGCACCGCCGACCCGCCGCCGGGTACGGGCTGGCTGATCACCCCCGTCACCAATGGGCTGGGCGCCGGGGACACCCGTGCGCGGGCCCTCGCCCACGGCCTGCTGGAGCTCATCCAGCGCGACGGCAACGCCACGGCGCACCGGGCGATGGACCGAGGCGTCGTCATCGACACGGACGCGGCTCGCGACCCCGTCTCCCGTGCCGTACTGGCCGACCTGGACGCCGCGGGCGTGCGGGTGGTGGTGAAGCTCGCCGACGACCAGTTCCGGATGGCCGGCCTGCACGTGGTGGGGGTCGACTCGGACCCGGACGCCTCACCGCTGCTGCTGACCGCCTGCGGGGAGGCCGCCCACCCCGACCGGGAGACCGCGCTGCGCAAGGCACTCCTGGAGTACACCAACTCGCGGGCCCGCAAGGTCTTCTCCCACGGTCCCCTGGAACTGGCGGAGCGGCTGGCCCCCGCCGGATACCTCGACCGCGAACTCTCCGTGCCGGTCGCGCCCCAGGAGCCGCGTGCCCTGGCCGCGATGACGGCGTGGACCCGGCTGTCCGCGCCGGCGCTCGCCGCGCTGCTGGCACCCACCGTGTTCGCCGAACGCTCCTCGGTGCCGTTCTCCGCCCTGCCGACCGTGCCGCCCGGGTCGCTGACCGACCCGGAGGCGCTGCTCGCCGAACTGCTGGACCGGCTCGCCGAGTTCGATGTCCTCGCCGTCATGGCCCACGGGGACGGGGTGCACGCGGTGAAGGTGCTGGTGCCGGGCCTGGAGGTGGAGACCATGTCGTACCACCGGATCGGCGGCCGGGGCGTGCGGCGGCTGCTGGAGCGCGGACTCGGCCTTGCCGGGCCGGGAGCGCCGCCGCACAGGGGGGCGCTGCCGGTGCTCCTCACCGAGCGGGAGGCCGAACTGCTGGGCGGCGCCGCCTGGTTCGACACCGCCCTCGCCGACCGCATGGTCGGGGACCTGTATCCGCTCTACCGCGAACCGGACCGCCACGCGGTCGTACGTGTATCGGAGGGACGATGACCATCACCGAGGAGGCCGGCCGCGCGCTGCGCTACGCCTACAACACCAACGGCATGACCTCGCACCGCCTCACCGACGCCCTGGGTCTGCTGGCGGACACCGGGTACGACGGCGTCGCCCTCACCGTGGACGTGCTCCACCACGACCCGTTCGCGCCCGGTCTGCCGGGCCGCACCCGGGAGTTGCGGCGGCGGGTGGAGCGGCTTGGCCTGGCCACCACCGTCGAGACCGGGGCGCGCTTCCTGCTGGACCCGCGCCGCAAGCACGAGCCGACCCTGATCACGCCCGACGCCGAGGGGCGGGCGCGGCGGGTGGCGTTCCTGCGGACCTGCGTGGACATCGCCGCCGAGCTGGGCAGCGAGGCGGTCTCCTTCTGGGCCGGCGTGCCGCGCGCCGGTCAGGCGGCGGAGCCGGGCGGCCCGGCGTGGGGGTGGCTGGAGGCAGGGGTGGGCGAGGTCTGTGCCCACGCGGCCCGGCGCGGGGTGGTGGCGGCTCTGGAGCCGGAGCCCGGCATGCTGGTGGAGGACTGCGCCGGCTGGGAGGTGCTCGCCGGCCGCGTGCCGGGGCTCCGGCTGGCCCTGGACACCGGTCACTGCCTGGTCACCGGAGACCTGGCGCCGGACGAGGCGGTGCTGCGGTACGGGGCGTCGCTGGGCGCGGTCGCCGTGGAGGACATGCCGCGTGGCCGCCACGAGCACCGCGCGCCCGGAGAAGGGGACATGGACTTCCCCGCCGTTCTCAGCGCGCTGCGCACCGTGGGCCACCGGGGCCTGGTGTCGCTGGAGCTGTCCCGCGACGCGCACCGGGCCGACACCCTGGTGCCCGGTGCGCTCGCCGCCCTGCGCGCCGCCGAGCACGCGGCCGGAGCCCCGCGGCCGGCCGCGACCGTGGAGGGGCGATGAGGATCTGCTTCGTCTCGCGCCGCTACTGGCCCGCGGTCTCCGGCATGAGCGCCTACGCCGAGAACCTGCTCCGGCACCTGGTCGCCGACGGCCACGAGGTGACGCTCGTCTCGCAGTACCGCGGGGACCCCGAGGGCCGCGCCGTCTACGGAGGGGGCCCGCCCCCCGCCGACCGGGTACCGGCCGGGGTGCGGGTGGCGGCGGTGGAGGCGCTCGGTGAACAGGCCGTCACCCGCGGCCGGCCCGCCGACTTCGAGGCGGACGTGGCGGCGCTGCGCGACGCCGTGCTCGACTGCCACCGGCGTGCCCCGCTGGACGTCGTCCACGCCCAGTACGGCTACCCGACGGGGCTGGCGGCACTCGACGCCTCGGCGCTCACCGGGGTGCCGGCCGTGGTCTCCGTCCAGGGCGGCGACGGGCACTGGGTGGGCACTTGCTGCGACGACCACCGCGTGGCGATCCGGCGCGTCTTCCGTGAGGCTCCGGCGCTGCTCATCGGCTCGCCGTCCTTCGCCCGCGAGGTAGCCGCCCGCCATGACCTGCCACCCGGCCGTTTCACCGTCGTCGACGGCGCCACCGACACCCGCCTGTTCCACCCGCGCCCCGACCGGACCCCGGGCGACCTCGGTGACCCGCCGGTGCTGCTCTACCACGGCCGCATGGACCGCCGCAAAGGCGTGTTCGACCTGCTGGAGGCGGTACGCCTGCTCGCCGCGCGGGGCCGCCGCCTGCGGCTGGCGATGTCCGGGGCCGGGCCCGACCTGGAGGCGGTGCGGGAGCTGGCCCGCACCACGGGCCCGAGCGGGCTCGTCGAGGTGACCGGCCCCGTGCCGTACGACCGGGCGCCGGCGGTCTACCGCGGCGGTGACCTGTTCGTCAGCCCGACCTGGGCGGAAGGGTTCTCCAACACGATCCTGGAGGCCATGGCCACCGGCCTGCCCGTGGTCTCCACCCGCGTGGTCGGAGTCGTGGACTGCGTCGAGGACGGCGTCAACGGCCTGCTCACCGACGCCCGCGACCCCGCCGGGCTCGCCGACGCCGTCGACCGGCTGCTGGCGGACGGCTCCCTGCGCACCCGCCTGGCCGCCACCGCGCTGGAGCACGTACGCACCCGCTGGTCCTGGCCCGTGGCGGCGGCCCGGATCACCGACGTCTACCGGTCCGTCACCGTACCGGGGACGGCACGGGACACCCGGAGCACCGGCAGCACGGGCGGCGCGGTGGCGTCCGCCCCGGAAGGCGACGACCCCGGCGGGCTCCGGCAGGCGCGGGCCGCCGCCGGCTCGGTGTGCCGCTTCCGCCTCGCCCCGCACCTGCTGTGACCGGCGCCGGTCCGGGCACGGCTCTCGCCGTCGGCCCCCATCTGGACGACGCCGTCTTCTCCGCCGGCGGCACCCTGCGGGCGCTGGTGGCGGCGGGCTGGCGGGTCCGCGTCGTCACCTGCTTCACCGCCTCGGTGCCCGACCCCACCGGCTTCGCCCTCAGCACCCAGCTCGACAAGGGACTCGGCGCGGACATCGACTACATGGCCCTGCGGCGCGCCGAGGACCGGGAGGCGCAGCGGCGGCTCGGCACCCGGCGGCCGGTGCACCTGCCCCTGCCGGAGGCCCCGCACCGCGGCTACCACAGCCCGGTGGCGCTCTTCGGGGACCCGCTCCCGGAGGACGGCCTCACCCACGCGCTGGCCGCGCACCTGCGGCCCCTGCTGCGCGACGCCGACCTCGTGCTGGGGCCGCAGGCCCTCGGCGCGCACGTCGACCACCGGCTGACCACCCGCGCCCTGCTGGCCAGCGGTGTGCTGCCCCGGCTGGCGCTGTGGCGGGACGCACCGTACGCCGTGCGGTGCCCCGACGCCCGGCCCGACGACACGGTGCGCCGGACGGCGGCTCTCACGGAGGTGTCCCTCGACGTGACGGAGCATCTGACCGCCAAGGTGGACGCGGTCCTCGCCTACGCCACCCAACTCGGTTTCCAGTTCGGGGGCGAGGAGAACGTACCCGGTGCGGTGCGCGCGGCGGCGCGCGGCGACGCCGTCGCGGCGGCGGGCCCGGCACGCCACGCCGAGCGGCTCCTCGCGGGAGGGCAGGCCGCGGCGCATCTGCGGGCACTCGCGTACACGGACCGGACCCCGGCTTCGCGGCAGGGCACCTGATCGTCGGCTTCGCGGCGGGGGACCTGATCGTCGTCGCCGGCCAGCGGGCATCGTGCCGCCGGGTGGGGTCCCGTGCCGGCGTCCAGCCGTGCGGAGGGCCGGGGAGGACCCGGCGGCACAGGCGCGCGTCCCGATAAGGCAGTCTTGTCCCCGTGCCCGAACCCGAATCCCACGACAGCGACCCCGCGGTACACGTCGTCCACCCGCACCCCGCGACCCTGCGGCGGCTGGAGAAGTCCTCCGGGAGTCTCGCCGCGCAGGCCATCACGCGGATGGACGACACCCTGTCGTGGTACCGGGCCATGCCCCCGGAGAACCGGTCCTGGATCGGGCTCGTGGCCCAGGCCGGCATCGCGGCCTTCACCGAGTGGTTCCGGCACCCCGAGGCACCCCAGGCCATCTCGACCGACGTCTTCGGCACCGCGCCCCGCGAGCTGACCCGCGCGATCACGCTGCGCCAGACCGTGGAGATGGTGCGCACCACCATCGAGGTCATGGAGAGCGCCATCGACGAGGTGGCCGCGCCAGGCGACGAGCGCGTGCTGCGTGAGGCGCTGCTCGTCTACGCGCGGGAGATCGCCTTCGCCACCGCCCAGGTCTACGCCCAGGCCGCCGAGGCACGCGGTGCCTGGGACGCCCGGCTGGAGTCCCTGGTGGTGAACGCGGTGCTCAGCGGTGAGGCCGACGAGGGCGCCGTGAGCCGGGCGGCCGCGCTGGGCTGGAACTCGCCGGAGCACGTCTGCGTGGTGCTCGGCACCGCCCCGGACGGGGACAGCGAGCTGACCGTGGAGGCGATCCGGCGGGCCGCCCGGCACGCCAAGCTCCAGGTGCTCACCGGAGTGCTCGGGGACCGGCTGGTGGTGATCGCGGGCGGCAGCTCGGTGCAGCCGCTGACCGTGGCCAAGTCGCTGATCGGGCCGTTCGCGCCGGGGCCGGTGGTGGCGGGGCCGGTCATGCACGACCTCCAGGCCGCGACCCGGTCCGCGCAGGCCGCGGCGGCGGGGCTGAAGGCGTGTACGGCCTGGCAGGACGCGCCCCGGCCGGTGCTGGCGGACGACCTGCTTCCGGAGCGCGCCATCGCGGGTGATCCGAGCGCGCGCGAGCAGCTGGTGGAGGAGATCTACAGACCGCTGGAGGAAGCGGGCTCGGCGCTGCTGGAGACTCTGAGTGTCTACCTGGAACAGGCGAGCAGTCTGGAGGGCGCGGCGCGCATGCTCTTCGTTCACCCGAACACCGTGCGCTACCGGCTCCGACGTGTGACTGACGTCACCGGCTGGTCGCCCTCCGATGTACGATCCGCGTTCACGCTGCGGATCGCCCTGATCCTGGGGCGGCTCACCGATGGGGAGTCCCAGCCCTAGCCTTTTGTCGGGGGCCCACAAAAGCCTTCCGTGTTCTTCGTCCTTGTCCCCACGGGCGGCATCGGCCGTCTCCAAGAGAGAGTGTGAGAGTGCTCGTACTCGTCGCTCCCGGCCAGGGCGCCCAGACGCCCGGCTTCCTGACCCCCTGGCTCGAACTCCCCGGTGCCGCCGACCGCGTCGCCGCGTGGTCCGACGCCATCGGACTGGACCTCGTCCACTATGGGACGCAAGGAGACGCGGACGCGATCCGCGACACCGCCGTGGCGCAGCCGCTGCTGGTCGCGGCCGGGCTGCTGTCCGCCGCGGCACTGGGTGACATCGCGCCGGGCGCGGTCGCCGGGCACAGTGTCGGCGAGATCACCGCCGCCGTCCTCGCGGGGGTGCTGGACGATGTCTCCGCCCTGAACCTGGTCCGTAAGCGGGGTCTGGCCATGGCCGACGCCGCCGCGATCACCGAGACCGGCATGTCGGCGCTGCTCGGCGGCGACCCCGAGGTCTCCGTAGCGCACCTGGAGAAGCTGGGCCTGACCCCGGCCAACATCAACGGTGCGGGCCAGATCGTCGCCGCGGGCACGCTGGAGCAGCTGGCCGCGCTGAACGAGGACAAGCCGGAGGGCGTCCGCAAGGTCGTTGCGCTGAAGGTGGCCGGTGCCTTCCACACCCGTCACATGGCGCCCGCCGTCGAGACGCTCGTCAAGGCCGCGGCTTCGCTGGCTCCGGCGGACCCGAAGCTGACCTACGTCTCCAACAAGGACGGCCGCACGGTCGCGTCCGGCACCGAGGTGCTGGAGCGGCTGGTCGGCCAGGTCGCCAACCCGGTCCGCTGGGACCTGTGCATGGAGACCTTCAAGGAACTGGGCGTCACCGCGCTGATCGAGGTGTGTCCGGGCGGCACGCTGACCGGCCTGGCCAAGCGCGCGCTGCCCGGTGTACGGACGCTCGCCCTGAAGACCCCCGAGGATCTCGACGCGGCGCGCGCGCTCATCGCCGAGACCGCGAGTCCTGCCGCTGACGCGGCGGGCGCCTGACAAGGAGCCCATCCCCATGGCGAAGATCAAGCCCAGCAAGGGCGCCCCGTACGCGCGCATCCTCGGGGTCGGTGGCTACCGCCCGACCCGGGTGGTGCCCAACGAGGTGATCCTGGAGACGATCGACTCCTCCGACGAGTGGATCCGTTCCCGCTCCGGCATCGAGACCCGGCACTGGGCGGGCCCGGACGAGACGGTCGCCGCGATGTCGATCGAGGCGGCCGGCAAGGCGATCGCCGACTCGGGCATCGCCGCCGAGCAGATCGGCGCCGTGGTGGTCTCCACCGTGTCGCACTTCAGCCAGACCCCGGCCGTGGCCACGGAGATCGCGGACAAGCTGGGCACCGACAAGGCCGCCGCGTTCGACATCTCGGCGGGCTGCGCGGGCTTCGGCTACGGCCTGACCCTGGCCAAGGGCCTGGTGGTGGAGGGTTCCGCCGAGTACGTGCTCGTCATCGGTGTGGAGCGGCTCAGCGACCTGACCGACCTGGAGGACCGCGCGACGGCCTTCCTGTTCGGCGACGGCGCGGGCGCGGTCGTGGTCGGCCCGTCCCAGGAGCCCGCCATCGGCCCCACGGTGTGGGGCTCGGAGGGCGACAAGGCCGGCACCATCAAGCAGACCGTGCCGTGGGACCACTTCGCGGCCGGGGACGTCTCCCGGCTCCCCCTGGACAGCGCGGGGAACGTGAAGTTCCCCGCGATCACGCAGGAGGGCCAGGCGGTGTTCCGCTGGGCCGTGTTCGAGATGGCGAAGGTCGCCCAGCAGGCGCTGGACGCGGCCGGGATCTCCTCGGACGACCTGGACGTCTTCATCCCGCACCAGGCCAATGTGCGGATCATCGACTCGATGGTGAAGACTCTGAAGCTGCCGGATCATGTCACGGTCGCCCGTGACATCCGCACCACCGGCAACACCTCGGCCGCGTCGATCCCGCTCGCGATGGAGCGGCTTCTGGCGACCGGCGAGGCCAAGAGCGGCGACACGGCGCTCGTCATCGGTTTCGGGGCGGGTCTGGTCTACGCCGCCACGGTCGTTACCCTCCCCTAGGCACTCCGTGCCGGACCATCAGGTCCGACGCGGGGAAGAATGCCGTCAATTGTCTGAACACCGAAGAAATCGAAGAAGGAGAGCGCCTGACATGGCCGCCACCCAGGAAGAGATCGTCGCGGGCCTTGCCGAGATCGTGAACGAGATCGCCGGCATCCCCACCGAGGACGTCCAGCTCGACAAGTCCTTCACGGACGACCTCGATGTCGACTCCCTGTCCATGGTCGAGGTCGTCGTCGCCGCCGAGGAGCGCTTCGACGTGAAGATCCCGGACGAGGACGTCAAGAACCTCAAGACCGTCGGTGACGCCACCGACTACATCCTCAAGAACCAGGGCTGAGTCACCCCTCGGCCATAGGCTGCTAGGCCCCGCCACCCGGCGGTGGCGCCGTAGATCCCGCATCTGTTGGAGAAAGAATTCCCGTGAGCCCGACCAATCGCACCGTGGTCGTCACCGGTATCGGCGCAACCACACCGCTGGGTGGCGACGCAGCTTCCACCTGGGAGGCCATGCTGGCCGGCCGGTCCGGCGTCAGCCGCCTCCCGCAGGAGTGGGCGGCCGAGCTGCCGGTCCAGATCGCCGCGCAGATCGCCGTAGAGCCGGGTGAGATCCTCCCCCGGCCGCAGGCCCGCAAGCTGGACCGGTCCGCGCAGTTCGCGCTGATCGCCGCCCAGGAGGCCTGGAAGAACGCCGGTTTCACCGCCAGGGCCGGTGAGGACCAGTCCGTGAACCCCGACCGCCTCGGCGCGGTCATCGCCTCCGGCATCGGCGGTGTCACGACCCTCCTCGACCAGTACGACGTACTGAAGGAGAAGGGCGTACGCCGTGTCTCCCCGCACACCGTGCCGATGCTGATGCCCAACTCGCCGGCGGCCAACGTCGGTATCGAGCTGGGTGCCCGCGCCGGTGTGCACACCCCGGTCTCGGCCTGCGCCTCGGGCGCGGAGGCCATCGGGTACGCGATCGAGATGATCCGCACCGGGCGTGCGGACGTGGTCGTGGCCGGTGGTACCGAGGCCGCCATCCACCCGCTTCCCATCGTCGCCTTCGGCAACATGATGGCGATGTCCAAGAACAACGCCGACCCCGAGGGCGCGTCCCGCCCCTACGACTCGGGCCGTGACGGCTTCGTGCTCGGTGAGGGCGCCGGTGTGCTCGTGCTGGAGTCCGAGGAGCACGCCAAGGCGCGCGGTGCCCGGATCTACGCCGAGGCGATCGGCCAGGGCATCTCCGCCGACGCGCACCACATCACCCAGCCCGAGCCGTCGGGCAACGGCATCGCGCAGGCCCTGCAGAACCTGCTGGACGCCACCGACCTGAAGCCGGCCGAGATCGTGCACGTCAACGCGCACGCGACCTCGACGCCCCAGGGTGACGTGGCGGAGATCAAGGCGCTGCGGAAGGTCTTCGGCGACGACGTCGACCACATGGCCATCTCCGCGACCAAGTCGATGACGGGTCACCTGCTGGGCGGTGCGGGCGGTATCGAGTCCGTCGCGTCCATCCTGGCGCTGGTGAACCGCAAGGCTCCGCCGACCATCAACATCACCGAGCTGGACGCGGAGGTCGACGCGGACGTGGTCGTGGGCGAGCCGCGGGCTCTGCCCGAGGGCCGCATCGCCGCGCTGAACGATTCGTTCGGCTTCGGCGGCCACAACGTGGTACTGGCGTTCCGGTCGGTCTGATCCGACGCACCTGAGCACAGCACGGGGAAGGCCCCCACCGACCGGTGGGGGCCTTCCTCGCGTACCGACGCGTCACGGCGGCTCAGACCACCTGGTGGAGCCAGCGGACGGGGGCGCCCTCGCCCGCGTGGCGGAAGGTCTCGAGTTCGTCGTCCCAGGGCTTGCCGAGGAGCTTGGCGAGTTCGGCCTCCAGGTCGGTCTCGCCCTGGCGGCTGCGCTGGAGGGCGGCGCGCAGGCGGTCCTCGGGGATGAGGATGTCGCCGTGGATGCCGGTGACGGCGTGGAAGATGCCCAGCTCGGGGGTGCAGCTGTAGCGCTCGCCCTCGGCGGCGGCGGAGGGCTCGGCGGTGACCTCGAAGCGGAGCAGCTGCCAGCCGCGCAGCGCGGAGGCGAGCTTGGAGGCGGTGGCCGCCTCGCCCTGCCAGGAGAACTCCGAGCGCCAGGTGCCGGGGGCGGCGGGCTGCCTGATCCAGTCGAGGCTGACGCGCGTGCCCAGCACCCCGGCGATGGCCCACTCGACATGCGGGCACAGCGCGCGCGGCGCGGAGTGCACGTACAGAACTCCACGTGTCGTCACCGGAACCTCCGGGCTGAGCGGGACATCTTGCGGGCTGGTCGAGCGGCCATGACGCGTCGGCCGCCCTGATGGCGAGGCTACCTTGCGGGGATGCAAGGAGTGTGACGTACCGTCGGTCCCGGTGCCAGGAAACCTTCGCCATTCACCCAGGGGGACGCTTGTACGGGGGTGTGCCGTTCCAGCGGGGGCGGACGGGAACTCCCGCACGTTGTAGTGGGTGGGCGCACCGGCGGTCGGTGCGCGGAAGAACGAGGAGACCTGCGGGGATGCGGAGACCAGGCCATCGGGCGCGGGCCGTCCTCGCCGTGCTGACGGCGGCCGTGCTGGCGAGCGGGTGTGACGCCGTCCGGAGCGACGACGGGGGTACGGGCGTGTCCCGCCCCTCCGCCAGGCCCTCCCCGGTGTGGAACGCGCACCCGGACTCGGTCGCGGCGGTGGGCGACTCCATCACCCGCGGCTTCGACGCCTGCCAGGTGCTGGCGGACTGCCCCGAGGTGTCGTGGGCGACGGGCGCGGACACCGGCGTGGACAGCCTGGCGGTGCGGCTGCTGGGGCGGCGGGGCGCGGCCGAGCGGGGCTGGAACTACGCGGTGACCGGCGCCCGGATGGCCGACCTGCCCGGCCAGGTCGCCGATGCGGCCGCGCGCCGGCCCGAGCTGGTGACGGTGATGGTGGGCGCCAACGACGCCTGCCGGCCCTCGGTGTCGGCGATGACCCCGGTGGCGGACTTCCGTGCGGACTTCGAGCGCTCGATGGCGACGCTGCGCAAGGCACTGCCGAGGACCCAGGTGTACGTGGCGAGCGTGCCGAACCTGCTGCGGCTGTGGTCGCAGGGGCGGACCGATCCGCTGGGCAAGGAGGTGTGGAAGCTGGGCGTCTGCCCCTCCATGCTGCGCGGTGCCGACGACCTGACCGAGGCGGCCACCGTGCGCCGGCAGGCGGTCCAGCACCGGGTGCAGGCGTACAACGCGGTGCTGGCCGAGGTGTGCGCGAAGGACGAGCGCTGCCGCTCCGACGGCAACGCGGTCTTCGACTACCGCTTCGGCACCGGGCAGTTGAGCCAGTGGGACTGGTTCCACCCGAGCCGGGACGGGCAGGCGAGGCTCGCGGAGATCGCCTACCGGACGGTCACGCAGAGCGCACCGTGACCTAAGGTTTCCCACATGGGCGAACTTTTCGGCACACTTTCCGACGGGACCCCGGTGCACCGCTGGACGCTCGGGCGCGGTGGGGTGCGGGTCCGGGTGCTGTCGTACGGCGGGATCGTGCAGTCGGCCGAGGTGCCGGACCGGGCGGGGCGCACGGCGGACGTGGTGCTGGGGTTCCCGTCCGTCGAGGGCTATGTGGATCATCCGGGGCCGTATCTGGGCGCGCTGGTGGGCCGGTACGCCAACCGGATCGCGGGCGCCCGTTTCGCGCTGGACGGGCGCACCTACAGGCTGGCGCCGAACAACGGGCCCAACTCGCTGCACGGCGGTGAGCGCGGCTTCGACCGGTACGTGTGGGACGCGGAGCCGGTACCGCACGGGGTGCGGCTGAGCCGGGTCAGTCCGCACGGCGAGGAGGGCTTTCCGGGGCGCCTGGAGGTCTCCGCGACGTACACGCTGGACGAGCGGGGTGCGCTGCGGATCGCCTACGAGGCGGTGACGGACGCGCCCACGGTCGTGAACCTGACCAACCACTCGTACTGGAACCTGGGCGGTTCGGGGCAGGCGGGCGGGCAGGAGCTGCGGCTGGCCGCGTCGCGGTACACGCCGGTGGACGACACCCTGATCCCGGTGGGCGAACCGCTGGACGTGGCGGACTCGCGCTTCGACTTCCGCGCCTCCCGCAAGATCGGCTCGGGGTACGACCACAACTACGTGCTGGACAAGGGCGTCACGGCGACGGCCGAGGAGATGGCCGAGCTGCACGACCCCGCGTCGGGGCGGGTGCTGACGGTGGCCACGACCGAGCCGGGCGTGCAGTTGTACACCGCCGACCATCTGGGCGCGCCGTTCGCGCCGGGTGAGGGGGTGGCGCTGGAGACCCAGCGCTTCCCGGACTCCCCCAACCGCCCGGACTTCCCGACCACGCGGCTGGAGCCGGGCGAGGTGTACCGCTCGGAGACGGTGTACGGCTTCGGGACGCGCTGAGCGGGCCGGACCTCGCCGGGACGGTATCCGGCCCCGGTCCGGAGGTCAGGTTCCGGGGCCGGGGCCGGTGTCGACCGTAATCCGTGCGGGGCGGCCCGAGCCGCCGGTTCGCGGGTCCGGGCGGGTTCTCGTACCAACTTTTCACGGACGTGTCACGAGTTCGCCTTGTCGGGCGCCGGGCGGGGGCGGGCGATGACCGGCCGGTCGCTCTCCGGCCGCTCCCCGGCGAGGGGTTCGCCGAGCAGGTCGCGGGCGAGGAGGGTGGCGCCCGCGACCGCTCCGGGCATCAGGAACACCGCGACCACGGGGACCAGGAAGGCGAGGCCCAGCGGGACGCCGAAGCCCCAGGCGAGCGTCTTGCGGGAGCGCAGCAGGGCGAGGCGGGCGCGCAGGTCGACGTCCCGGCGCTGGAGGGCGACGGAGGTGAGTTCCTCGGTGAGGAAGAACCCGGTGACGAAGAAGCCGATGACCGGGACGACGGTCTGCCCGACGACGGGCAGGAACCCGAGCGCGAAGAGCAGCACGCCCCACACGCAGGCGCGCACCAGGACGCGCAGGCTGTCGCGGGCCGAGATCCACAGTTCGCGCCACATCGGCCGGCCGGAGCTGGGCGCGCTGCCGTCGGGCGAGACGTCGGCGTCGGTGCGCTCGGAGAGGCTCTCGTAGAAGGGCTGCCCGATCAGCAGGGTGGCGGCGGTGAAGGTGAGGACGGCCAGCAGCAGGCCGAGGGCGAACAGGACGACGGTGAGGAAGCCCCGGAACGCGCCCTGCCAGGGGCTGGACCAGTCGTCGGCGAACGGGGTCGCCCAGGAGACGGCGTCCGTGCCCCACAGGGCGAGCGCGATTAGCGCCAGCGCGTAGAGGACGAGGGTGATCAGGCCGGGCAGCAGCCCGAAGCCGTACTGCCGGCCGTGCTGGGCCACCCACCGCTGGCCGTTGAGGAGATGACGGAACCCCACCCCGAGATCGCGCATGGCGGGGACTCTACCCGCAGCCGCGTGCTTCAGGCGTCGAGCATGCGGCGCAGCAGGTCACGCAGGGAGGAGCGTTCGGCGGTGGAGAGGCCGGCGAGGGGTTCGCGGGCGAAGCGCAGGCCCTCGCGCAGCTCACGGGCGACCCGCAGGCCCTCGTCGGTGGCGGCGGCGAGCTTGATCCGGCGGTCGGTGGGGTCGGGGCGGCGCTCGGCCAGGCCGCGCGTCTCCAGCCGGTCCACGATCCCGGTCACATTGGACGGCTCGCACTTCAGCCGCTGGGCGAGCTTGCGCATGGGCAGCGGCTCCAGGGCAAGGAGACTGAGCAGGCGGGCCTGGGGTCCGGTGAGCGTGTGGGAGGCCGCGGCCTCCTCGTAGTCCGCGTAGAAGCGGGCCACGACGTCGCCGATCAGCTCGACGACCTCCATGGTCAGGGGATCGGCGGCGCGGTGACGCACGGGGGGACGCGGCGGCGGGGTGGACATGCCGTCCAGGATACGGGGTTACTTGACATGATGAAATATTCAGGCGCATGGTTGTTTCAGGTACTGAAGTAATGTGACGAGAGAAGGCTCCCCATATGTCCGACTCCCCCGCCCTTCCCGCCGTGAGCCGTGAGTGGCACCTGCTGCGGCGTCCGGTGGGCTGGCCGAAGCCCGAGGAGTTCACGCTTGCCGAGGTCCCGCTGCCGGTGCCGGGCGAGGGCCAGGTGCTGGTACGGAACGAGTACCTCTCGGTGGACCCGTACATGCGGGGCCGGATGAGTGCCGCGAAGTCCTACTCGGCTCCCTTCGAGCTGGACGCGCCGATGGAGGGCGGCGCGGTGGGCGTGGTCGTCGCCTCCGACGTGGACGGCATCGAGCCCGGCGACCACCTGCTGCACTTCCTCGGCTGGCGCGAGTACGCGGCGGTGGACGCGAAGAAGGCCGTCAGGGTCGACCCGGACGCCGCGCCCCTGTCGACGTACCTCGGGGTGCTCGGCATGACCGGGCTGACGGCGTACGCGGGTCTGCTGCGCACCGCCGGGTTCAATGAGGGCGACATCGTCTTCGTCTCCGGCGCGGCCGGAGCGGTGGGCAGCCAGGTCGGGCAGCTCGCCAGGCTGAAGGGCGCCTCGCGGGTCATCGGCTCCGCCGGGTCCGACGAGAAGGTCCGGCTCCTGGTCGACGAGTACGGCTTCGACGCCGCGTTCAACTACAAGGACGGCCCGGTGGGCGAGCAGCTCCGCGAGGCCGCCCCGGACGGCATCGACGTGTACTTCGACAACGTCGGCGGCGACCACCTCCAGGCCGCCGTCGCCGAGCTGAACCTGCACGGCCGGATCGCCGTCTGCGGCGCGATCTCGGTCTACAACAACACCGAGCCCGCCCCCGGCCCGAACAACCTCACCCGGCTGATCCAGACCCGCGGCCGCATCGAGGGCTTCCTGGTCGGCGACCACTACGACCTCCAGCCGGAGTTCGTCCGCGAGATCGCGCCCCTGGTCGCCTCGGGCAGGCTGAAGTACCGCGAGACGGTCGTGGACGGCATCCAGAACACGCTGGAGGCGTTCCTCGGGGTGCTGCGCGGCGACAACACCGGGAAGATGATCGTCAGGCTCTG
Source organism: Streptomyces sp. NPDC058459 (assembly GCF_042721685.1). Taxonomy (NCBI): domain Bacteria; kingdom Bacillati; phylum Actinomycetota; class Actinomycetes; order Kitasatosporales; family Streptomycetaceae; genus Streptomyces; species Streptomyces sp. NPDC058459. The sequence continues at coordinate 35,615 of NZ_JBHXLV010000029.1, forward strand.
ATCCCGGACCCGCCGGTGACGTGAGGCCGGTGCCGGTCGCCGGTCCTGGCGGAGGCCGCGTCCCTGGACGTGGGGTGCGGCCTCCGCCGGGTCATGACCTGGCCGCGAGCGCCGCCCGGTGCACGGCGGCGGCCAGCCGGTCGTTCTCCTGGGCCGCGCCGCCCGGGTAGGCGAAGCGGCGGCGGGTGTAGCCGTAGGCGAGCCCGGCGCGCGGGTCGGCGAACGCCTGCGAGCCGGCCGCGCCGCTGTGGCCGACGGTGCCCGCGCCGAGGAACGGGTGCCGGACGTCGGCCGTGCACTCGAAGCCGAGACCGAACACCCCGTGGGCGCGGTCCACCAGGTCATGGCCGACCGAGTGCGGCTGCCCGAACTCCGCCAGGATGTCGCTCTTCAGCAGCGGCGCCTTCTCGCCCACCTCGCTGATCATCGCCGCGTACATCCCGGCCAGACCGCGCGCCGAGGCGACGCCGCCCACGGAGGCGGGGCCGCTCGCGCGGACGGCGCGGTCGTTGGGCAGCGACCGCAGGTCGGTGGGGTCCGGGGCGTGCTGGTTGAGGGCGATGGAGGGGAGGCTGTGGGGGCCGGTGCGGCGCAGCTCGGCCTCCGCCTGCTGGGCCGGGGTGGGCACCATCGGCTGGGTGGCGCGGAAGCGAGGCTCGCGCGAGGCGGGCAGCCCGAGGTGGAAGTCCAGCCCGTAGGGGACGCGCACCCGCTCCTCGAACAGCTCCTGGACGGTGTGACCGGTGGCCCGGCGGACGACCTCGCCGGTGAGGGCGCCCATGGTCAGCGCGTGGTAGCCGAAGGCGCTGCCGGGGCGCCAGAACGGGCGCTGGTCGGCGAGGCGTTCGGCAATCGCCCGGTCGTCGGCCAGCTCGGCCGCGCTGAAGCCGGTGTCGGTGCCGACCAGTCCGGCACGGTGCGCGAGCAGCTCGCGCAGGGTAAGGACGCCCTTGCCCTCGACGCCGAACTCGGGCCAGTAGTAGGTGACTTTGCGGTCCAGTTCCAGTGTGCCGTCCTGGACCAGGAGCGCCGTGACCAGGTGCGCGGCACCCTTGGTGGAGGAGAAGACGCCGTACAGCGAGCCGCCGTTGACATCCTCACCGGCCCACAGGTCGACGACCCGGCGGCCGTCCACATAGGCGCACAACTGGCCTTCGTAGTCCGGCTGTTCACCGGTGACGAAGGCGGTGAACTCCTCGCGTACCGCCTCGAATCCCTCGGCGACCGTGCCCTGGACGGTGCTGTTCTGCCTCATCCGTTCTCCTCAACTGAGCCGCTGCTCGCTGCTCCTCCTCGCACGGCGCCGGGTCCGGCCGACGTGGTTCCGAGGTCGTGTACGGCGAGATGTACGTGTTCGACTCAACCGCCGCGCGGCCCGCTCGGTGTCACCGTCGCTCCGGACGGCCGATGACACGGCGGCCGGAGCGGCACAGGGCCGGCAACCGGAACCTGGGCGGCTGGTCTCGTCGGGGTCCGCCTACCCGGCACCCGGGCGTCCACCACACGTCATCCGCCGGGACGCCGCGGGAGGCCCGGCACCCCCTACGCGCACCACCACAGGAAGCGGTCGCAGGGCTTGGTGGGGGTGGGGGCCGGGGTGGGCTTCGCGCTGGTGGGGGCCGCCGTGGGGGTGGGGGTGGGCTGGGCGGGCGCCGGGCCGGCGGGGGCCGGGGCCGGGGTCCGGGGGGTGGTGGCGGGGCGCGGGGTGACCGGCTCGGACGACGGGGACCCGGACGCCTTCTCCGGGGCCGGCCCGGACGGCGAAGCGGAGGGCGAGTCCGACGGTGCGGCCGGGGTGCCGGGGGTGCTGGACGCGCCGGGCGAGCCGGTGGCGGCCGGGGCGCCGGCCGGGGCCGGGGAGGCGGAGGCGGCACCGTCGTCCGGGGAGGCGTCGCCGGAGGCGGCGGGCGGGTCGGAGGAGACGGGCGCGCCGGTGCCGACTTCGGCGAGGCCCAGCGCGGCCGCCGCCAGCACCAGCGCGGTCACCACCAGAAGGGTGCGGCGCCCGCGGCGGCGGTTGGCGGCTGCCTTGCGTTCGCGGCGGCTGCCGTCGAGGGCGGGGTCCGGGGCGTCGTCACCGGGGTGGGGCGCGGCGGGCACGGGTGCGGCGGGCACGGCGGGCGGCTCGTAGACGCCGCGCCGGTCCCGCCGCCGCGGCACCCTCGGCGGTGCGGAGGCGGCTTCCGCCGGGGGTGCGGGGGTGTTCCAACCGTGGGGGTCCGCCGCCGCGGGGACGGTGTCGACCGGCGCGACGGCTGTCAGGGCGGGCGCGCCGCAGCCGGGGCAGGCAAGGGCGCCGTTGAGGTGCCGTCGGCACGGGTGGCAATAGTCCATGACGCGGGAAGACTAGATTCCGCGCGGGTCACGTTCCCAGGTGCCACTGTGAAGGTTTCGTGCGGGAGAGCTGCCGTGAACACGCCTTCGCCGGGACCGTCATGTGTTCGCCCCATTGACACCCCCCGCACCACCTCCCTACTGTCGCGCCAGTATTTCGAACGCATGACGAAATTTCGAACACCGAGGGGTGGACGGGCGTGCGTATCACCGGAATCAGCACCCATGTGGTCGGCACGCCCTGGCGCAATCTGACCTACGCGCGGGTCCACACGGACGCGGAGATCAAGAACGTGGTCAAGGGCGCCCCGGAGGTGGTCGACGGCGACTTCCACCTCTCCGAGGCCCCGGGTCCCGGCGTCGAGCTGGACACCGACGCGGCGGCCGAGTTCCCGCAGCGGCAGGCCCGGTTCGACCTGTGGGCCGAGGGCTGGGAGCGGCGGCGGCCGAAGGAGACCCGGTGAGCGTCCAGGTGGTGGTGCGGGCGCCCGGCGCGCACCGGCTCGAACCCCACACGCCCCGTACGCCCGGCCCCGGCGAGGCGCTGGTCGCCGTGCACGCGGTGGGGGTCTGCGGCAGCGACCGAGAGCTGTACCGGGGCAACCGGCCTCCGGAGTACGTGCGTTACCCCGTGGTCCCGGGCCACGAGTGGTCCGGCACGGTCCGTGAGGTGGGTGCCGGGGTGCCGGCGGAGCTGGTCGGCCGCAAGGTGGCCGGCGAGGGCTTCCGCAACTGCCAGGTGTGCGCCCGCTGCCACGCGGGCGACACCACGCTGTGCGAGGCGGGGTACGACGAGACCGGCTTCACCCGCCCCGGCGCGATGGCGCCGACCCTCACGCTGCCCGCCCGGCTGCTGCACCCCCTGCCCGACGACGCCGACCTCACCGCGGCCGCCCTGCTGGAGCCGGCCGCCTGTGTCGCGGCCGCCGCTCTGCTGGCCGACGTCCGGCCCGGCGAGCGAGTCGCGGTGGTCGGCACGGGGACGCTCGGGATGCTCGCGGTGCGGTTCCTCGCGGCGGTCTCGCCCGCCGGGCTGCTGGTCGTGGGCCTCGATCGCGAACGGGAGCAACTGGCCGAGGAGTTCGGTGCCACCGACTTCGCCGTGAGCGGCTCCGAGCTGCCCGGCGGCCACGACGTGGTGATCGAGGCCGCGGGCTCCGCCGAGGCCGTGCGTACGGCCGCCGCACTGCTCCGGCGCGGCGGGCGCCTGGTGCTGACCGGCATCCCGGCGCCGGGTGCTGTCGGCCTGGACCCGGCCGACCTCGTCGTGCGGCGCCTGGAGGTGCGCACGGTCTTCGGGGCGCCCGCGGCGGCCTGGGCGCACGCGGTCCGGCTGTTCGGGGCCGGACTGCTGGACCCGCTGCCCCTGGTGACGCACCGGCTGCCGCTGACCGAGTTCGCGCGGGCGGTCGGGACAACGGGGCCCGGAAAGGTGCTGCTGCTGCCCTGACCTGCGCGTACGCGACCCCTGGGAGGTCCCTGGGGCCGACCGGAGATCCACACCCTGTCCGGCACACCGAACACGAAAGGCAGTCCGTGACCGACCTTTCCGCTCCGGCGGTCCGCAGGCCCGGTGAGCAGGCGCTCGCCGCTCTGGGGCTCGGCGCGCCCGCCCCCGACCCGGCCGACGCCTCCCCGCACCGCTTTCCCGGCGGGGGCAGCTGGCGTACCGAGATCCCGTCGTGCGAGGGGCCGGAGGCGCCGGCCGTCGTGCTGGCCGAGGCGGCGCGGCTGGACGTGCCGGTGCACCGGATCAGCCGGGGCAGCGGCGTCTGGATGCTCACGGACGCCGAGATCACCGAGACGGCCGGGGCGACCCGGGAACGCGGCATCGAGCTGTGCCTGTTCACGGGGCCGCGCGGCACCTGGGACACCGGCGGCGCGGTGCGCTCCGACTCGCGCGGCGGCGGCCCGCGCGCCCGGGGCCACGACGCGGTGGCCGGCTGTGTCGAGGACGTGGTACGCGCGACCGGACTGGGCGTGCGCTGCCTGCTGGTGGCCGACGAGGGCGTGCTGTGGGCGCTGCACCGGGCGCGGGAGTCGGGGGTGCTCCCGGCGGACACCACGCTGAAGGTCTCCGCGCAGATCGGCCCGGTCAACCCGGTCTCCTTACGCGGTGTTCGAGCGCCTGGGCGCCGACTCGATCAACGTGCCCGGCGATCTCACCCTGGACCATCTCACCGAGATCCGCCGGGTGTCCGGCGCCCCCATGGACCTGTACATCGAGGCGCCGGACGACCTCGGCGGCCAGGTACGGATGTACGAGGTGGCCGAGCTGATCCGGCGAGGCGCCCCGCTGTATCCGAAGTTCGGCCTGTCGAAGGCGCCCGGCGTCCACCCGTGGGGCGCCCACCTCAGAAGCGTCACCCTGGACACCGCGCGCGAGCGGGTACGGCGCGGCCGGCTCGCGCTGGACCTGCTGGCCCGGCACGGAGCCGACGGCGGCACGGCCCCGCTCGGCACCCGCCTCCCCGGCCCCCTGCGCCGCTTCCCCACGACCGCGTGACCCGTACGACCCCGCACCACGCACGGCCCGACCTGCTCAACACCGAGACGAACTAGGACGGTTCTCCATGCGCGACCGGTACACCACACGCCCCCGCAGAGTCGCCCTCGCCGCGACCGCCGTACTCGCCCTCACCCTGACCGCCTGCGGGCAGAGCGGGGAGGGCGGAGCTGAGGACAAGGGCGGCGACAGCAAGGGCGGCACCATCGGCGTCGCCATGCCGACCAAGTCGTCCGAACGCTGGATCGCGGACGGTGGCAACGTTGTCAAGAACCTTCGCGCCAAGGGGTACAAGACCAAGCTGGTCTACGGCGAGGACGACCCGGACCAGCAGGTCGCCCAGATCGAGAACCTGATCACCCAGGGCGTCAAGGGCCTGATCGTCGCGGCGATCGACAACAAGTCCCTGGACAACGTGCTCCAGGAGGCCGCCGACGCCCATATCCCGGTCATCGCCTACGACCGGCTGATCCTCGGCAGCAGTCACGTGGACTACTACGCCTCCTTCGACAACGAGAAGGTCGGCGAGCTGCAAGGCACCTACATCGTGCGGAAGCTGGGACTGGACAGCGGCAAGAAGGGGCCGTTCTCGATCGAGCTGTTCGCCGGGTCCAACGACGACAACAACACCAAGTACTTCTTCGGCGGCGCGATGAAGGTGCTCCAGCCGTACATCGACAAGAAGCAGCTCGTGGTGTGGTCCGGGCAGACCGCGCTCAACCAGGTCACCACGCTGCGCTGGGACGGCACCACCGCCCAGCACCGCATGGAGGACGTGCTGACCTCCGCCTACCGGTCCGGCCGGGTGGACGCGGTGCTCTCCCCGTACGACGGCATCTCCATCGGCATCCTGTCCGCGCTGAAGTCGGACGGTTACGGCGGCAAGGGCAAGCCGCTGCCGGTCGTCACCGGGCAGGACGCGGAGCTGGCCTCGGTGAAGTCGATCATCGCCGGGGAGCAGACGCAGACGGTCTACAAGGACACCCGCAAGCTCGCCGAGGTCGCCGCGAACATGGTCGACGCCACCCTGCGTGGCAAGAAGCCCGAGGTCAACGACTCCAAGACCTATGACAACGGTGCCAAGGTCGTGCCCGCCTACCTCCTCCAGCCGGTCAGCGTCGACAAGGACGACTACCGCAAGGTGCTGGTCGACGGCGGTTACTACACCGAGTCCCAGCTCAAGTGATGGCCGGCTCCCACGACTTGGAAGGCGCGGCCATGACGGGACCCGTGCTCGAGATGCGCTCGATCGTCAAGACCTTCCCCGGTGTCAAGGCCCTCGCCGACGTCACCCTGACCGTCCTGCCCGGCGAGGTGCACGCCATCTGCGGGGAGAACGGCGCCGGGAAGTCCACCCTGATGAAGGTGCTCTCCGGCGTTCATCCGTACGGCAGTTACGAGGGGGAGGTGCGCTTCGAGGGCGAGGAGTGCCGGTTCCGGGACATCCGGGCCAGTGAGCGGCAGGGCATCGTCATCATCCACCAGGAGCTGGCACTGGTGCCCTATCTCTCCCTCGCGGAGAACCTGTTCCTCGGCAACGAGCACGCCCGGCGCGGTCTGATCGACTGGACCGAGACCCTGCGGCACGCCACGAAGCTGCTGCGCCGGGTGGGTCTTGACGAGCATCCGGAGACCCGGGTGGCGGACATCGGGGTCGGCAAGCAGCAGTTGGTGGAGATCGCCAAGGCGCTGGCCAAGTCGGTGCGGCTGCTGATCCTGGACGAGCCGACGGCGGCCCTGAACGACGAGGACAGCGGCAAACTCCTGGACCTCATCCTGGAGTTGAAGGCCCAGGGCATCGCCTGCATCGTGATCTCGCACAAGCTGAACGAGATCCGCCGGGTCGCCGACTCGGTGACCGTGCTGCGGGACGGACGCACGGTGGAGACGCTGGACGTACGGGCGGCGGAGACCACCGAGGAGCGGATCATCGCGGGCATGGTCGGCCGCGACCTCGACCACCGCTTCCCCCAGCGCCCCCCGCATGAGCCGGAGTCGGGTGCGGCCCCGGCGCTGGAGGTGCGCGGCTGGACCGTCCGGCATCCGATCGACCAGCAGCGCAAGGTCGTCGACGACGTGTCCATCGAGGTGCGCCGGGGGGAGATCGTCGGCATCGCCGGGCTGATGGGCGCGGGCCGCACCGAGCTGGCGATGAGCGTGTTCGGCCGCTCCTACGGCCGGTACACGGGGGGCACGGTGCTGAAGGACGGCCGGGAGATCCGTACCCGGACCGTGGCGGAGGCGGTGGGGCACGGGATCGCGTACGTCACCGAGGACCGCAAGCACTACGGGCTGAACCTCATCGACACCGTGCACCGCAATGTCTCGCTGACCGCGCTCGGCAAGGTGGCCCGGCGCGGAATCGTGGACGAGCGCGCCGAACGGCGGGCGGCGGAGGGGTTCCGTACCGCCATGAACATCAAGGCGCCGACCGTGCTGGAGCCGGTGGGCCGGCTCTCGGGCGGCAACCAGCAGAAGGTCGTCCTCAGCAAGTGGATCTTCGCGGACCCGGACGTGCTGATCCTGGACGAGCCGACGCGGGGCATCGACGTGGGCGCCAAGTACGAGATCTACACCGTGATCGGGCGGCTCGCGGCCGAGGGCCGGGCGGTGGTCTTCATCTCCTCCGAGCTGCCCGAACTGCTCGGCATGTGCGACCGGATCTACACCATGGCCGCCGGCCGGCTGACCGGTGAGGTGCCACGGGCGGACGCCACGCAGGAAGCGCTGATGCGCCTGATGACCCGAGACGAAGAGGTGACGCCATGAGCGCGGACGTGACGGCCCCGGCCCCGCCGGAGCACGGCGGACCGCCCGCCGGGCCGGGCCTGCCCCGGCTGGTACTGGACGGCCTGCGCCGCAACATGCGCCAGTACGGGATGGTGATCGCGCTCGGCCTGATCGTGGTCCTGTTCGCGGTGTGGACCAACGGCGACCTGCTGCTGCCGCGCAACGTCTCCAACCTGGTACTGCAGAACAGCTACATCCTGGTCCTGGCGATCGGGATGATGATGGTGATCATCTCGGGGCACATCGATCTGTCGGTGGGCTCGCTGACCGCGTTCGTCGGGTCGTTCCTGGCGGTGCTGAACGTACGGCACGACGTGCCCTGGCCCCTGGCGCTGGTGCTGTGCCTGCTGATGGGCGCGGTGGCGGGGGCGGCGCAGGGGTATCTGATCGCCTACCTCGGTATCCCCTCGTTCATCGTGACGCTCTCCGGGATGCTGGTGTTCCGGGGGCTGACGGAGATCCTGCTGAAGGGGCAGACCCTGGGGCCGTTCCCGGACGGGCTGCAGAAGATCGGCAACGGCTTCCTGCCCTCGTTCGGCCCCGACACCGACTACCACAATCCCACGCTGCTGCTGGGCCTCGCGCTGATCGCGGCCGTGGTCTGGCAGGAGGTCCAGGGGCGGCGCAGGCAGGAGGAGTTCGCGCTCCTGGTGCCGCCGTTCAAGCTGTTCGCGCTGAAGCTGGCCGCGCTGGTCACCGCGATCCTCGCCCTGACCCTGCTGCTCGCCAGCTACCAGGGCGCCCCGATCATCCTGATCGTGCTGGGCGCCCTGGTCGTCGGCTACGGCTACCTGATGCGCAACGCGGTGTTCGGCCGCCATATCTACGCGATCGGCGGCAACCTGCCCGCGGCGAAGCTGTCCGGGGTGAAGGACAAGAAGGTCACCTTCCTGGTCTTCCTGAACATGGGCGTCCTCGCGGCACTCGCCGGACTGGTGGTCACGGCCCGGCTGAACGCGGCCTCGCCGAAGGCGGGCGTCAACTTCGAGCTGGAGGCCATCGCCTCGTCGTTCATCGGCGGGGCCTCCATGAGCGGCGGGGTGGGCACGGTCCTCGGCGCGATCATCGGCGGGCTCGTCCTCGGGGTGCTCAACAACGGGATGAACCTGCTGAGCGTCGGCACCGACTGGCAGAAGGTGATCAAGGGGCTGGCGCTGCTGCTGGCGGTCGGCTTCGACGTGTGGAACAAGCGCAGGTCGGAGACGTGAGGGGCGTACGCCGGGTGAGGGAGGTCACAGCGGCGGTGAGTTGAACACCATCCCGGAGTCCTCCGTATGCATGGGTGGCCCGCGCCCCCCCGCGC